>NZ_JBOCEF010000069.1:0-19002 GCF_050586345.1 Rhodovulum sp. DZ06 | reverse complement strand
GGAGGGAGGGGTATGCATACCCCTCCCTCCCCCTCGCGCTCCCCCTCCCTCCCCGCAGCGGGCGTTGCGCTAGAGGAGGCTCCGTTGCGCGCCCTCGGGGGCCGGGGGCGGGCCGTCCTCGGGGCGCCATTCCCAGGTCAGCATCTCGTCATCCGCGCCCGTGCCGTTGATCCGCGGCGAGACCGGGTGCGCGTCCCAGAACCCGTCCGCGGCGGCGTGCATCAGGGTCGCGGCGCCGCGGCCCTCCTCGCCCAGCCACAGGCCCCAGTGTTCGGGCGCCACGCGCACGGGTTCCCGGTGATGCAGGGCGGCCATCTGCGGCCCGGCCTCGGCGGTGACGAGGGCGCAGGCGTCGATCTCGCGCCCGTCCGGAGCGCGCCATGTCTCCCACACCGCGGCCAAGGCGAAGGGGGCGTCGGCGCCCGCCGGGTGGATCCAGTACGGGACCTTGCCCCGCCCGCCCGACAGCTTCGGCGGCTGCCATTCGTAAAAGCCCGAGGCGGGCACCAGGCAGCGCCGCGCCCGGCAGGCTTCGCGGAAGGCGGGCTTCTCGGCGATGGTCTCGGACCGCGCGTTGATCAGCAGAGGGCCGTCCTCGGGGCTCTTGTACCAGCGCGGGATGAAGCCCCAGCGGATCGGCGCCAGGGTGCGCCCCTCCGGCCCCGAGCGGACCACCTCCACCGCGGTGGTGGGGCAGATGTTCCAGCGCGGCGCCACGCGCATCTCCACCCCCTCGGGGATCGAGGCGTCGAAGAGATGCGCGACCGCGTCGGCCGGCAGGGTCAGGGCGAATCGTCCGCACATGGGACGTCAGGGTAGCCGGGCGCGGGGGGCGGCGCCTCCCCGGCCGTCGCCCGTCGCCCGTCGCCCGTCTTTCGTCATCCGGCGCGATCTTGCGCCGTCAGGCCGCGTCGGCCCGTTCGGGGCGCCGCGCGCCGGCCAGCGCCCCAAGCGCCCCGATCCCGCCCAGCATCAGCGCCAGCGCGCCCGGGGCGGGGACCGCGGACAGGTAGGTCGCGGTGGCGATGATCGCCCCGTCGCCCTCGTAGACATTTGCCGCCTGCGACAGCCCCGGGTCGGCCCCGCGCCAGGACACGGAGAACAGGCCGTCCGCCGTGCGCACCTGCTGCGGCGCCGAGACCGCCTCGATGAAGGCCCGGTAGCTCGGGTTCGACTGCACGCCGAACCGGTCGTAATCCACCGTGTAGATGTAGCGGATCTGGAAATCGGCCGAATGGACGCCCCCGCCCGCCAGGAATTCGAGCGCCAGGGGCTGCACCGCCTCGGCCCGGTCGGTCGGGAAGGTCAGCAGCGGGTCCACGAGGCTGAAGGACAGGCTGAAGGCGAGGAAGTTGGAGGACCCGCCGGGCGCGATCTCGCGGTCCGCCTGGGCGACGCCCGTCACCTCCACGCCGGTCGCCCCGGCGTCGATTCCGGGCAGGGGTTCGGCGCCCAGGCGCAGCGTGCCGAGGCCCGAGACCGAGAACGGCGCCGCCTGCGCCGCGGCGCCGAGGGCGCCCCAGGAGAGAACGGCGGAGAGGACGGTTCGGGCAAGGGCTGACGGGCGCATGACTTCCTCCATCTGCGACACGAAGCTCATAAATCTTTCCTCAATGGTCTCGATTGGTGAACGCCGCCGGGGCGGCGGTTCCCCCGCAGGCCGGGCCGCGCGCGGGTCCCGGAGGGGCGCGGGCGCGCGGGATCCGGCGGCCCCGGCGTCCCCCGGTCCGCAAGTTGCGCGCCGATCCGGTTGACACCGCGCCCCCCCCGCGGATTCTGCGTGCCATGACCCAGACCCTCGCCGCCCGCCTGACCCGTTGCCCGCTGCCCGCCGACCCCGACCGGGGGGCCGAGGCCTGGGCGCGCCTCTCCTCCGACCCCGCGCTGAAGGACCTGGTGACCGGGGCCGCGGGATCGGCCCCCTATATCGCCGGGCTGATCCGGGCCGAGGCGGAGTGGCTCTCCGGCGCCCTTTCCGGCGACCCCGACGCCGCCCTTGCGGACGCCCTCGCCCCGGTGCGGGCGGCGAAGGACATGGCGAAATCCGAGCGCGAGGCCGCCCTGCGCGCCGCCAAGAAGCGCATCGCCTGCCTCGCCGCGCTGGCCGATCTCGGCGGGGCATGGTCGCTGGAACAGGTCACCGGCGCGCTCTCGGATCTCGCCGACATCGCCACCGACAGCGCCATGCGCGCCATCGTGGCCGAGCAGGTCGCCCGCGGGCGGCTGCCGCAGACCCCGGACGGCTGCGCGGGGATGGTGGCGCTGGCCATGGGCAAGGGCGGCGCGCGGGAGCTGAACTATTCTTCCGACATCGACCTGATCCTGCTGTTCGACGAGACGCTGCACGACCCGGACGACTACATGGAGATCCGCTCGCGCCTCGTGAAAGCGGCGCAGGAGATGTCGCGCGCCCTCTCGCAGCTGACCGCGGAAGGCTACGTGTTCCGCGTCGACCTGCGGCTGCGGCCCGACCCATCCTCGACCCCCGTCTGCATCGCGATGGAAGCGGCGGAGCGGTATTACGAATCCCTCGGCCGCACCTGGGAGCGCGCCGCCTTCATCAAGGCCCGCGCCGCCGCCGGGGACGTGGCGGCGGGCGAGGCGTTCCTGCAGCGCCTGACCCCCTTCATCTGGCGCAAGCACCTCGATTTCGCCGCCATCGGCGACGCCCATGACATCCGCGAGCGGATCCGCGCCCATCGCGGCACCGGCGGGCCGATCACCGTGCCGGGCCACAACATGAAGCTTGGCCGCGGCGGCATCCGCGAGATCGAGTTCTTCGCCCAGACCCGGCAGCTGATCTGCGGCGGGCGCGACCCGGAGCTGCGGATGCGCGCCACGCGCCCCGCGCTCGCCGCCCTCGCCGCCAAGGGCTGGGTCGACCCCGCCGTCGCGACCGAGCTGGATGCGGCCTATGTCGAACACCGCGAGGTCGAGCACCGGTTGCAGATGGTCGAGGACCAGCAGACCCATTCCATGCCCAAGTCGGCCGAGGCGCTGGAGCGGGTCGCGCTCCTCTCCGGGCGCCGCGACAGGGACGCCTGGATGGGGGAGATCCATGACCGTCTCACCCGCGTCGCCGCGCGGACCGAGACCTTCTTCGCCCCCGGCGGCGACGGCATCCCGGCCGAGGGGCAGGAGCCGCCCGCCGCCGACGCCGAGGCGCTGACCGCCCGCGGCTTCGCGCGCGGGGAAAGCGCCGAGAAGATCCTGGAGCGCTGGCGCCTCGGGGCCATTCCCGCCACCCGCTCGGAGCGCGCGCGGCGGATCCTGGCGCGGCTCGAGCCGCGGCTGCTCGACTGCTTCGCCGCCGCGCTGTCGCCGGACGAGGCGCTGTCGCAGTTCGACCGCTTCCTGTCGGGCCTGCCCGCGGGGGTGCAGCTCCTGTCGCTGCTCGAGGCCAACCCGCGGCTGCTGGACCTTGTGACCGAGATCTTCGCCGCCGCCCCGCGCCTCGCCGCCCATCTCGGGCGGTCGTCCCGCACGCTCGATGCGCTGCTGGAGCGGGACTTCTTCGAGCCGCTCCCGGATGTCGACGCGCTGGCCGAGGAACTCGCCGCGCGGCTGGCGGAAGAGGACGACTACGAGCGCAAGCTCGACGCCTCGCGCCGCTGGGCGAAGGAGAAGATGTTCCGCGTCGGCGTGCAGACCCTGCGCGGGCTGTCCGAGGCCGAGGAGGCCGGGCGCGCCTTCACCGCCCTCGCCGAGGCGAGCCTGCGCGCGCTGATGCCGGTGGCCGAGGCGGAACTCGCCCGCCGCTTCGGCCCCGCGCCGGGCCGCGGCGCATCGGTCCTCGCCATGGGCAAGATGGGCAGCCGCGAGATGACGGCGACCTCGGATCTCGACGTCATCATCCTCTATGACCCCGAGGATGCGGAGATGTCCGAGGGGCCGAAACAGCTCTCGATCACCGCCTGGTACACGCGCTTCACCCAGGCGCTGATCTCGGCCATGACGGTGCCGACCGCGGAAGGCGCGGTGTGGGAGGTGGACACCCGCCTGCGGCCCTCCGGGCGGCAGGGGACGGTGGCGACGGCGCTGGAGGGGTTCCGCGCCTACCAGGCCGAGAAGGCCTGGACCTGGGAGCGGATGGCGCTGGCCCGCGGCCGCGCCGCCGCCGGGCGCACGGACCTGCGCGAGGACGTGGAGGAAGCCGCTGCCGAGGTGCTGGCCGAGACGCGGGACGAGGACCAGCTGCGCCGCGACGTGGCCGAGATGCGCGCCCGCGTGACCGAGGCGAACAAGGCGCGGCGCGCCGAGCCCTGGGCGCTGAAGCTGGCCGCCGGGGGGCTGATGGACGTGGAATTCGTCGCCCAGGCGGGGCTCTTGCGCCTCGCCGCCCGCGGCGGGATGACGGCCGGGGAGATGCGCGCCCGCCCGCGCGCCCCGCGCGAGATGCTGGCCCTGCTGGTGGACCGCGGCGCGATGGACCCCGCCGACGCCGCGGCCCTGTCCGAGGCCCACGCGCTGCAGCTCGCCATCCAGCAGATCGGCCGCATCGCCATGGAGGGCGAGCCGGACCCCGCCCGCATCGGCCCCGCGCTCGCCGCCGTCATGGCCCGCGCCGCGGGGGCCGAGGACCTCTCGGGCGTCGAGGCGCGGCTGCGCGACGTGCAGGCCCGCGCCGCGGACGTGGTGGAGCGGCTGCTCTCCGTGGACGACCTGCCCGCGCCGCAGGCGGACGCGGCGGGCGGGGCGGAGGGCGAGGCGGAGGCGTAAGCGCCATGCTCCCCATCGCCTGGCACCCGGATTACCTCGCGCCCCTGCGGCCCGGGCACCGCTTCCCGATGTCCAAATACGGCTATCTGCGGGGCGCGCTGGCGGCGCGCGGGCTGATGCCCCCCGGCGGGTTCATCGCCCCCGCCGCCGCCCCCCTGCGGCTGATCGCGGCGGTCCACGCGCTCGACTACGTGGAGCGGGTGGAGAACTGCGCCCTGACGCGCGGGGAGGAGCGCGCCATCGGCCTGCCCTCCACCGCCGCGGTGGCGCGGCGCGGGCGGCTGTCCTGCGCGGGCACGCTGCTGGCCGCGCGGCTGGCGCTGGAGCACGGGATCGCCTGCAACGCCGCCGGGGGCTCGCACCACGCGGGGCCGGACGGGGGCGCGGGGTTCTGCGTGTTCAACGACGTCGCCGTCGCCGCGCAGGCGCTGCTGGACGAGGGGATCGTGCGCCGGGTGCTGGTGGTCGATTGCGACGTGCACCAGGGCGACGGGACGGCGCGGATCTTCGAAGGCGATCCGCGGGTCTTCACCTACTCGCTCCACGCCCAGAACAACTACCCGAGTGAGAAAGCCGTTTCGGACCTCGACCGCGGGCTGCCGGACGGGACCGGGGATGCGGCGTATCTGGCCGCCCTCTCCGCCGACCTGCCGCGGATCATCGCCGCCGCCGGGGCCGACATCGCCTTCTACAACGCCGGGGTGGACCCGTGGGCGGGGGACCGGCTGGGGCGCCTGTCACTGTCGCTGGAGGGGCTCAGGGCGCGCGACCGGCTGGTGCTGGGGGCCCTGCGCGCGGCGGGGCTGCCGGTCTGCGGCGCCCTCGGCGGGGGGTATTCGACCGACCCCGAGGAGCTCGCCGCCCGCCACGCGATCCTGTTCGAGGAAGCCGCGGCGCTTTCCTGAGGGCCGCGGCCCGCGTACATCTTTGGCCCCGATCCCAAGCCCGAGAGCCCGCCATGACCGACGCCATCGCCCCCAGCCTGACCCATGTCACCGACCTGTTCGTCGAGCTCGACCCGATCATGGAGCTTGGCCGCACCCCGGCGGGCGTCCGGCGCATCATCCCGATCATCGGCGGGCGGGCCGAGGGGCCGCGCCTGAACGGGGTCATCGAGAATTTCGGCGCCGACTGGCAGGTGGCCGGGCCGGACGGGCTGGCCGATATCGACACCCGCTACCTGCTGCGCACGGACGAGGGCGCGCTGCTCGACATCCGCAACCCCGGCATCCGCGCCGCCTCGCCCGAGGTCACCGCGCGGCTGGCGGCGGGCGAGGTGGTTGACCCGTCCGAGTACTATTTCCGCTGCACGCCGCGGCTGTTCTGCGATCACCCGGCCCACGCATGGGTGAACCGCCGCCTCTTCGTCGGCGTAGGCGAACGGCGCGCGGCCGAGGTGGTGATGCGGATCTTCGAGATCGGCTGAGCCGGGCGAGGGGAGGGGCGCCGGTCGCGCCGCCCCTCAGCCCTCCTGCTGCTGCTGGCGCTGCTGCGCCAGCGGGCCGTGATCGACGCTCAGCGCGCCTTCTTCCGGCGTCTCGGGCGCGCCCTTGGGCGCATCCGGGGCCGGGACCGGCCCCTGCGCCCCCTGCAGCTTGGCCAGCGCGCCGCCGTCGAGCGGGTCCGCCGTCTCGGCCTTCGGGTCCTGCGCGGCCTGCGCGGCGCCAAGCGCCTCGTCCGGGCGGGGCGGCGCCTCGTCCCCCGCGCGCCCGTCGCGCGACAGGATCACAGCCAGCGGGCGGGTGGCGGGGAAGCGGGCCAGCACCATCACCAGGATCACCGTCAGCGGGATCGCCAGGAACATCCCCGCCGGGCCCCAGACCCCGCCCCAGGCCACCAGCGCCAGCAGGATCACGGTCGAGGACAGGTTCAGCCCGTCGCCCATCAGCCGCGGCACCACAACCTCTCCGGCCAGGAACTGCACCGCGCCCAGCACCGCCACCAGCCCGATCAGCGCCGCCGGGTCCTGCATGGTCAGCGCCGCATAGCCCGCCGGGATCAGCACCGCCGCGAAGGACCCCAGCGTGGGGATGAAGTTCAGCCCGAAGGCCAGGAACCCCCAGAACCCCGCGCCCGGCACCCCGAAGGCGGCGCAGACCGCCCAGGTGCAGATCGCGACGCCGAGCGAGATCAGCGTCATCAGCCACAGGTACAGCCGGGTGTTGTCCGCGATGTTGCGCAGCGCGCGGCGCAATTCCTCGCGCCGCGTCGGGTCGGGCTGCAGCGCCTGCAGCTTCGCCTCGTAGAACCGCTCGTCCACCATCAGGAACAGGGCGTAGAGGAACACCAGCGACGCGTCCCCGACCAGGTGCCGCGCCGCGTTCAGCGCCGTGCCGGCCAGCGCCTCGACGTCGAACCGCTCGAGGATCGCGTCCCGCTCCAGCAGCCCCGCCAGGCCGAACCGGGCGAAGAGCGCCCGGATCTCGGCCAGCACCACGTTCTCGCGCGTCTCGGCGATGTCGGCCGAGAGCTCGGAGATGTTGGCCGCCACGATGCGGCCCGCGATCAGGATCGCGACGAACAGGAACGCCACCGACAGCGTGCGCGCGACCAGCCGCGGCAGCACCGGGCCGAGCCGCGGGATCCGCTCCAGCGCGTCGGCGAGCGCGTTCACGAGGAACCACACCAGCACCCCGAGCGCGACGGGCACCGCGTGGTCGCGGGTCCAGCTCAGGGACGCCACGGCGAGCGCGGCGAAGGCGAGGGCGAAGAACGGGCCGGCGGCGCGGCCGCGCCAGATGGCGGACATGGGAGCTCCTGGCTCAGGCGGCGGGGTCTTGCAGGGCAACATAGGGCGGTTTGCGCCCGCGGGGCAGGGGGCGCGGAGCGGGCGCGGCGCACACGGGAGGGTTGAAGTAAGCAGCTAGAATAAACCTGCGCAAATGGAGGAGGTGTTTCTAAATTTGCACTTCAGATCGAATCAAGAATACTTTCAGTCCGATGAATCCGGGAAAAACCCGATTCTCTACTTATAAAGGGACCCTTATCATGCCTGAAACGCGCCGCCGCCTTCGGTCCGCCGTTCCGCTTCTTCTGTCCGCGTCCGCGATCACGGCCGCGCTCGCGCCCGCCGCCGGGGCCGGCCAGGCCGTGCCGGACCAGGCCATCGCCGCCCAGCGCGCCGCGCTCGCCGCCGCCGCGGACCAGGGCGCCGGCCCGCAGTCGCCGCGGGACATCGACTCGCCCCTCGGCGCCAATGCGCGCGGCGCCGCCGACGCCCCGGCGCCGACCGAGATGAACCTGTGCAACATCCATTTCCATGAAAGCGCCGAGCACCGGGGCGGGGAGTTCACCACCTTCGCCGGCAATGGCGACGGCAAGGGCTGCGGGACCGGCTGCATCTATGACGGCGAGCTGAGCGCGGCCGAGCTGGCGCCCTATCCGCGCGGGCTCGGGGACAAGGGGCACGGCGATCTGCAGCCGGGCGACACGATCGAGATCCACTTCGTCCATTCCTCGGCCGATGTCAGGCCGGGCGCGGGGCTCGGCGCCTGCGTGATCGAAGGCGAAGCGATGCCCAAGTTCCGCGTCGAGGCGGTCGTGGCGGTGCTGGTCGCCGCGGGCGGCGCGGATTTCAGGGCGATGGCGCAGCCGGGCGAGGCGGGGGGCCTGCACCAGGCGGTGAACCTGCCCGGCGGCCTCGGGGCGCCGGTGGTCTATGCGGGCTCCACCACCGGGCCGTCCTATAACGAGAAAGCCTCGCCCTTCCTCGTGACCTGGAGCGTGCGGCCGAAGGTGGCGAAGATGAACATCGCCTCGCTCGCCGCATGGCTGAAGGACAACCCCTTCGCCGAGGACCACGCCCACGGCGTGCGCAACCTGGTGGTCAACCCGAAGCTGCTGTCGAAGATCGGCGGCTGAGCGCGGCGCCCGTGCGATGGAGCAGGGCCGCATCGCCGGGGGGGGGATGAGCCGCGCATGAACGGCCCCGCCACGGTTTCGCCGCCACGTTTCGGAAACCTTGCGTCATTGTCAGGCCCGCCGCGGGGGCGGGCGCAGCCAGGGGAGGTTTCATCATGGCGGATGAATTCGTGTTCAAGCGCCCGGGGGCGGCGGTCGACACCGACGCGGTCTGGGGCACCAACGGCGTCGCGCGCACCGGAGAGATCGACATCTCGGCGGTGATGCCCAACGACCGGATCACCATCGATGTCGAGCATGATTTCGAGATGATCTGGGGCGTGGGCGGCGCCTCTCTCGACATCGGCCACTCGGTCGTCGTCAACGGCATCTGGGGGACCAACGGCACCGCCATCGACATCGGCGTGGACGAGGGCGGCGTGCTGATCGAGCACGAGGTCTTCGCCGACCCGGACCCGGGGCTGGTGGTCTGAGCCGCCGCGACCCGCCGACGAGAAAGGGGCCCCCGCGGGGGCCCCTTTTGCATTCCCGTCGGCGCGGCCCTATCCCGCCAGCACCCGCGGCAGCCATAGCGTCAGCGCCGGGAAGGCCAGCAGCAGGCCCACGCGCACGATCTCGGCCAGGAAGAAAGGCATGACCCCGAGGAAGGTCTGCCGCATCGGGATCCCGCGCGCCATGGCCGAGATCACGAACACGTTCATCCCCACCGGCGGCGTGATCAGCCCCAATTCGACGACGATCAACGCAAGGATGCCGAACCAGACCTTCAGCTCCTCGCTGTCCATGCCGAAGCCCGCCTCGTCCGCGAAGACGTAGTCGCCGCCGTTCATCTCGACCAGCACCGGCCAGAAGAACGGGATGGCGAGCAGGATCATCGACAGGCTGTCCATCAGGCAGCCCAGCAGGATCAGCGCCAGCAGCAGGATCAGCATGACGGTCATCGGCGGCAGGCCGGAGTTCACCATCCACTCCGCCACCGCCTGCGGAACCCCGCCGCGGGACATGAAGATCTTCAGCATCTCCGCGCCCAGCAGGATCAGGTAGATCATGCCCGTGGTCCGCGCGGTCTCGAGCAGCGCCGACTTCATGGCCGAGATCCCGACCGAGCCGCGCACGGCGCCGTAGAGCCACACCAGGAACGCGCCGACGGCGGCCGCCGGGGTCGGGTTGAACATGCCGAGATAGATGCCCCCGATCACCAGCCCGAACACGCCCAGCACCGGCAGGACGCGGATGCTGGCGTCGGTCAGCTCGGCCTTCGTCGGCATGTCCGAGGCCGGGCCCGCATCGGGCCGCACCCGCACATAGATGGCGATGGTCACGAGGAACAGGAGGACCGCGAGGATGCCGGGGATCAGCGCCGCGGCGAACATGGTGACGATGTTCGCCTCCACGATCACCGCGTAGATCACCAGCACCACCGAGGGCGGGATCAGGATGCCCAGCACGCCCCCCGCGGCGAGCGTCCCGGTGGCGAGCGCCCCCGAATAGCCGCGCTTCGACAGCTCCGGCAACGCCACCTGGCCCATGGTGGAGGCGGTGGCGAGCGACGACCCGCACACCGCCCCGAACCCCGCGCAGGCGGCGATGGCCGACATCGCGAGGCCGCCGCGCATCCAGCCGAGCCAGGCCGAGGCGGCGCGGAACAGGTCCTTGGACAGCCCCGCCCGCGTGGCGATGGAGCCCATCAGCACGAACATCGGCACGACCGTGAGGTCGTAGATCGAGAACTGCCCATAGGCGAGCGTCTTGAGCTGGCTGAAGAAGATCGCGGGGCCGTTGAGGATGGTCACCCCGGCCCCGCCCACGATGATCATCGCGTAGGCGATGGGCATCCGCATCGCGATCAGCGCGATCAGGATGCCGAGGCCGGAAAAGCCGATGAGAAGGGCGTCAGCCATGGGCGGAACGGTCCTTTTTTATGCCGTCCCCTGCGCATGCGGTGGGACGGCGAGTTTTATGCCGACCCCTGCGCATGCGCTCGGGCGGCGGCGTGCAGGGCGCCATGGCGCGCGAGGCGGCGCGCCGGCGGCGGTCCTGCGAAGCGGGGGCGCGTCGGGGCGGGCGAAGGGGCCAGGCGCCCGGGACGCGCGAAGCTGCGGCGGGTCGGGGCGCCTCCTCCTGCGGCGGGAGAGGCGGCCCGGAAGGGCGGCGCCCCCCGGGGGGCGCGGACCCGGGCGGCGGCGGCGGGCGGCGGGGCTCAGCGCGCCGGGCGCATGTCCCGGATCGCCTCGGACAGCGTGGTCAGCGCGCACAGGGTCAGCAGCGCCAGGCTGGCCAGGATCGGCACGAAGGCCCAGCCATGCGGGATCTCGAGGATCGTGGTGACATAGCCGTATTCGAGCTGGTCGAGCATCCCGGCATACATCCGCCACAGCATCAGCGCCCCGAACAGCGCCGCGACGGTCGAGGCGGCGGCGGCGAACACCGCCAGCCAGCGGCGCCCGGCGTTCTGGGTGAAGATGTCGGCGGTCACGTTGGCGCCGGTCATCTGGCAATAGGGCAGGAACATGAAGGCGGCGATGCAGATGCCCATCTCGGTCAGCTCGAAATCGCCGGGCACCGGTTCGTTCAGGACCGCCGCGCCGGTGACCGAGGCGGTGTTGATCAGCACCACGGCCAGCAGGCTCAGCCCCCCCAGCAGCGCCCAGCCCTCGGCGATGCGGGCGACGAGGCCGGGCAGGCCGGTCCGGGCGCCGGGCCCCCGGGAGGGGGCGCCGGCCTCGGCCGCATCGGAAGCGGACTCGCTCATCTGCGCGTTCACTTCGTCGCGTTTTCGGCGATCAGGGCCCGGGCCTTGTCGACCAGCGCCTGGCCGTCGATGCCGGTGGCGCCGACCTGGGCCACCCAGCGCTCGATCACCGGCTCCAGCGCGACCATGAAGGCGTCGGTCTCGGCCTCGGTCAGGGTCACGTGGTTGCGGCCCGCCTTCTCGGCCAGCTTGATGCCGAAATCATCGCCCTTGCGCCAGATCTTGGCGACCTCGGCCCACCAGTCCTTGCCCGAGGCGTCCTTGAACGCCTTCTGGATGTCGGCGGGCAGGCCGTCCCAGCGGGCCTTGTTCATCGACACCTGGAAGGTGGTGGTGCCGAGGCGGGTCTGCTCATGCCCCTCGATGAAATGCTTCACCTGGTTCTGCAGCTTCAGCGGCGCGATGATCTCCCACGGCAGCAGGGTGCCGTCGACGACCTTCTTCGAGAGCGCCGAGGGCACCTCGGGGACCGGCATGGCGAGCGGGGCGGCGCCCAGCGTCTCGAGCACCCAGGCGCCGGTGCGCGACGGGATGCGCATCTTCAGCCCCTCGAGATCGGCGGGGGAGCGGACCTCCTTGTCGACCATCATGATCGCCTGGCCGGCATGGACGTGCAGCCACATGACCTCGAGGCCCTTGTACTCCTCGGCCAGGTCGCTCTCGAACATGTCGTGCATGGCGAGGTTGGCGGCGGCGATGTCGTTCTTGTAGACGCCCGGCAGCTCGAACACCTCGGTGCGCGGGAACAGGCCGGGGGTGTAGCCGTTCACGGTCCAGATGATGTCCACGACGCCGTCGCGGGCCTGCTGCACCAGCTCGGGCGGCTTGCCGCCGAGGGACATGGAGGGGAACAGCTCGATCTTCACCTTGCCGCCCGAATTCGCCTCGACCTGTTTCGCCCAGGGCTCCAGCATCTGGGTGTGGGCCGGCGACTTGGCCGAGAGCATGTGGTGCAGCTTGAAGGTGTAGTCCTGCGCCGCGGCGGCGCCGGCGGCGAGGGTCGCGGCAAGGCCGAGCGCAAGGCCGGCGAGGCCAGTGTAGCGGGTCATCTTGTCTTCCTCCCAGTTCGGCCGGCCCCGGGGGGGGGGGCGGCCCGTCACGCCGGGACAGTGACGCGCGCGGGGCCTCGCCTCAAGGCGGGCGGGCGCCCAGCGTCGCGCTCCTGGTCCGGGCGGACGCAAACGTTATGACCCGCGGCGCGCGAGCCGGGCAAGCCGCGGGGTTTCCACCTGGTGGAATGTTATGCAGCATAACAAATACCTCACCGGGCGGGGGCGGACGTCCCGACAGGGCGCGGGCGGCGCGGCAAGGCGGCGGGGGAGGGGGGGGCGGCGCCGGGGGCGTCCGCATCCCGGACAGCCTGCCCTGCGCGGGTGGAAAACGCCATCGCGATCTGGCGCGGGCTGGAAGGACGCCTTCCAGCCCGGGGCGGGCGCGGACGGGCGGCGGGCGCCTCAGACCGCGTGGAAGCCGCGGATCAGCTGGCGCAGCCCCAGCGCCGCGCCGACGGCGATGGCGGCGAGGGTGACCGGCGCGCTCCAGTGCAGCAGCGAGAAGGCGGTCAGCCCCTGGCCGACGGAGCAGCCGAGCGCGGTGACCCCGCCGATGCCCATCAGCACCGCGCCGATGATCTGGCGCTGAAGCTCCTGCGGGTCGTCGCAGGCCTCCCAGCGGAAATGCCCCGCCTCCCAGGACCCGATCAGGGCGCCGAGCCAGACGCCCGCGACCGAGCCCGCGCCGAAGCCGAGCCCGCCCCCGCCGGAGGAGGTCATCAGCCACAGGATCGTCTCGCCGATCGGGTCGGCATAGGAGTGGGAGACGACGGCCGTCGCCTCGAAATTCGCATCCGCCTGCGCCGAGGTCAGCGCCCAGCCGAGCGCGATGGCGGCCCCCGCGCCCCCCGACCAGGCCCATTTGCCGGTCTCGGCCCGGAACTCGGCGGAGGCGAAGGCCCAGGCCAGCATCGCCGCGGCGATCAGCGCGGCGAAAACCAGCGGCCCCGCGCCGGTCAGCGCCGAGAGCGCATGGGCGAGCCCCTGCAGCGGCGCGTCCGGGTCCACCGGCACGCGCGGGAAGGCCAGCGCCCGAAGCTCGGCCACCGGGCCGCCCGCGGTCATCGCCGCGCTGACGCCCAGCACCGCCACCACCACGAAGGCCCGCAGGTCGCCGCCGCCAAGGCGGGCGAGCGCGCCGTAGCCGCAGTTCCCCGCCAGCGCCATGCCGTAGCCGAAGACCAGTCCGCCGATGATCGAGGCGAGCGGGTTCCATTGCAGCTGCATGTGGAACGAGGCGGCCGGGTCGAACAGCCCCGCCGCCGCCAGCCCGAAGGCCCCGAGGATCGCGCAGCCGAGGGCCACGGCCCACATGCGGATCCCGGTGTAGTCCTCGGCGTAGAAGGCCGATTCCAGCGCGCCCAGGGTGCAGAACCGCGCCCGGCGCGCGGCGAGCCCGAGGATGATCCCCCCCGGCAGGCCCAGCAGCGCCCCGAGCCCCCCGTCCCCGAGGGTCTCCGCCAGCGCCTCGAATGCAGATGCGGCGTCCATCTCGCGTCCCTCCCCGGATGCGATGACAAGCGGCGGGGCGCGGCCCCGCCCTGCGCCGGGCCCTCTGTCGGGGCCCTTCGGCGCGCTGCGAACCGTGCCGCCGCGGGGGCGGCCGGTCAAATCACCTCTGTCCGGCGGGCGCGCGGCCCGCCCCCGCGGTCAGCCCTTGGCGGGCGCGCCGCAGAACATGTCGTGGATCATCGTCACCATCTGCTCCACCCGCTCGTCGGCGATGCGGTAATAGATGGCCTTGCCGTCTCGGCGGTTGTCGACCAGCCCCTCGAGCCGCAGGCGGGCGAGCTGCTGCGAGACCGCCGCCTGGCGGGTGCTCAGCAGCTTCTCCAGCTCGGTCACCGATTTCTCGCCGTCGACGAGGTGGCACAGGATCATCAGCCGTCCCTCATGCGCCAGCGCCTTGAGGAACGAGGACGCGTCGCGCGCGTTGTCCATCATCTCGGCGAAGTTCAGAACCTCGCCCATGCCGTCGCTCGGCGTGCCGTCCATGCTCATGCCCGTCCCCATCGTCAGCCGTCCGCCCCGGCGGGAAGCCGGGCCAGCAGCGCGTTCAACATCGGCCAGAAGAAATCCTCGCCGGGATAGCCTTCGATTCTGCCCACTTCCAGCCCGTTCTCCACCAGAACGAAGGTCGGGGTGAAGCCGGGGCGGATCGAGAGGGTCACGCCCTCGGGCGGCCCGTCATGGATGTCGCGGCGCACCAGCGGCGCGCGGCGGCCCTCGGCGGTCAGGTGATAGGCGTCGCCGACCTCCTCGTTCCAGCGCGCGCACCACATGCAGCCATGCTCCTCGAACATGATCAGCTCGGCCGCGCGCGCGGGCGCGGCGGCGGAGGCGAGCGCCGAGGCGGCCATCAGGGCGGCGGCGGCCGCGCGGGCGGCGAATCGGGGGCTGAACATGACCGGACTCTCCTGTACACGGCTGCGCGCGGTCCGCTGCGCCGCGCCGGCGAATGGGGCGTGGCGGGCCGCGCGCGCGACCGGCGCCGGGCCGGTTCGCGGTGCGATTGACCGCCATCACATCTTACATATACAAAAACAGATATAAAAATCTAACCCCGGGCGACGAATCTGCCACGGGGTGCGGGGAGGATGCAACGCATGGGATTCGATATCGGCCTCTGGGGCGCGGCCACGGCCGGCCTTCTGTCTTTCCTCACGCCCTGCATCCTGCCGATCGTGCCCTTTTACCTGTGCTACCTCGCGGGGATGAGCTTCGACGAGCTGACGCAGGAGGGGGCGGGGACGGGTGCGATTCGGCGCAAGGCGGTGATCTCCTCGCTGTTCTTCGCCGCGGGGGTGACGACGATCTTCGTCGGCCTCGGCTGGACCGCCTCGACCTTCGGGCAGGCGCTGCGCGAATACATGGACGTGATCCGCTACGTGGCGGCGGGAATCATCGCGCTCCTGGGGCTGCACTTCCTCGGGGTGTTCCGCATCGCCTTCCTGATGCGCGAGGCGCGGATCGACGCCGGCGACCGGAAATTCGGCGTGTTCGGCGCCTACCTGATCGGCATGGCCTTCGCCTTCGGCTGGACCCCTTGCGTCGGCCCGGCGCTGGCGGCGATCCTGTTCCAGGCGGCGGATGCCCAGAGCGCGGACCAAGGCGTGCGCCTGCTGCTGGCCTATGCGCTGGGCATGACCGCGCCCTTCGTGCTCGCCGCCGCCTTCATCGGCCCCTTCATGCGCTGGGCGGCGAAGTTCCGCCGCCACCTGCCCAAGGTTGAAAAGGCCATGGGCCTGCTGCTTATCGTGTTCGCGGTCCTGATCGGCGCGAACATGATGAACGAGATCGCGCAGCTGATGCTCGACTACGCGCCGGACCTCGGCCTGCTGCAGTAAGCCGGGGCGAGGGGCCGCGTTTCACAGGGAGGATTTGAACGATGACGCAGATCGATCGCCGCCGCCTTCTGGGCTCGGGCCTCGCGCTCGGCGCCGCCGCCGGGGCGCTGGCCCTGGCCGCGCCCGGCCGCGCCCGCGCCGCCGCGCCGATGGGCGAGGACGGGCTGCACAAGCCGTCCTGGCTCAAGATCACCTTCAAGGACATGACCGAGGACCTCGAGACCGCGGCCGCCGAGGGCAAGCGGATGCTGGTGCTGTGGGAGCAGCGCGGCTGCATCTACTGCCGCAAAATGCACGAGGAGGTGTTCCCCGAGCCGGAGATCGCCGCGGCCCTGTCCGAGAAGTTCTACGTCGTGCAGATGAACCTGTTCGGCGACGAGGAGGTCACCGATTTCGACGGCGAGGCGCTGCCGGAAAAGGACATGGCGAAGAAATGGGGCGTGTTCTTCACCCCCACCATGATGTTCATGCCCGATTCGGTCCCCGAGGGCCCCGCCGGTCCCGCCGCGGTCGCCACCATGCCCGGCGCCTTCGGCAAGGGCACCACGCAGGACCTGCTGACCTGGGTGCTCGAGAAGGGCTACGAGACCGACGAGCATTTCCAGAAATACCACGCGCGCAAGATCAACGAGCGGCGCGGCGGTTGACCTTTCTTCAACCCACGGGAACAAGGGCCGGCGGGCGGCGCGGGGCAGGGAAGGCCCTGCGGCGCCTGCGAAATCTCGCGCGCAGCCAATGCTGCGCTGCATCACATCGTTAAATTCAGAGCCTTGAATTTAACAATTGCGTGTGTCGGGCTGCGCTGCTAGTTTCACACTCGCACGACGGAGAACTGGGGAGGACACGATGTCGGCATCCACCATCCTGGCCGCTTTCGCGGCGGCGGGACTCATGGCCGGAACGGCCGTTGCAGGGACGGTCGCGCCGGACGCGGTCAAGTACGAGGACGGCCAGGTCGCCGCCCCGCTGACCGACGTGGCGGGCGATCCGGCGGAAGGCGCCAAGTGGTTCGCCAACCGCAAGCTCGGCAACTGCCTGGCCTGCCACCAGAACCCGGACATGCCGGACGAGCAGTTCCACGGCGAGACGGGCCCGAGCCTCGAGGGCGTCGCGGACCGCTGGAGCGAAGCGGAGCTGCGCGGCATCGTCGTGAACTCCAAGATGGTGTTCGACGGCACGATGATGCCCTCGTTCTACCGCGAATCCGGCTTCAACCGCACGGCGGGCAAGTTCGAAGGCAAGACGATCCTGAGCGCCCAGCAGGTCGAGGACGTGATCGCCTACCTGCGCACGCTCAAGGAATGACCGCCCGCTGAAGACCCATCGCCGGTCCGCCGCGTGCGCGCGGCGCCGGCCCAGCCCATCCACCAGGAGGACCAGATGACCTTCACCCGACGCGACACGCTGATCATCGGCGCCGCGGGCGCGGCCGCCGCCGCGCTGCCCTCCGCCGGCTTCGCCGCCGCGGACAAGACCGCCGAGGCGATCGCCGCCTTCACCGGCGGGGCCGCCGTCACCGAGGGGGGCGTCGACATCGGCGCGCCCGAGATCGCCGAGAACGGCAACACCGTGCCGATCGAGGTGGGCGCCGAGGGCGCGGCCGAGATCCTCGTGCTGGCCGACGGCAACCCGTCCCCGGGCGTGGCGACCTTCCGCTTCTCGAAGCTCGCCGTCCCGGCCGCCTCGACCCGCATCCGCCTCGCCGGCACCCAGAACGTGGTCGCCGTCGCCAAGATGCAGGACGGCTCGTTCCGCCAGGCGCAGCGCACCGTCAAGGTCACCATCGGCGGCTGCGGCGGCTGATCGCCGCCCCCGACGGACCCCCACCCATCCGGGCGCCGCGCCCCGGCGGACCTGACCGCCGCGGCCGCGGCGGCGCCCAAACCAGTCGAAGGACCAGTCCTATGGCCAAGATCAAACCCCGCGTGAAAGTGCCCCGCAGCGCCGAAGTCGGCGAAGTGATCGAGCTGAAGACCCTGATCTCGCACCCGATGGAGTCGGGCCAGCGCAAGGACAAGGCCGGCAACCCGATCCCGCGCAAGATCATCAACGCCTTCAACGTGACCTATAACGGCGAGGAGGTCATCAGCGCGACCCTCGAGCCGGCTGTGTCGGCCAACCCCTACATCCAGTTCATGATGACGGTCCCCGAAGCGGGCGAAATCGTTTTCGCGTGGACGGACGACGACGGCTCGGTCTACGACCTCAAGAAGAAGATCACGGTCGGCTGACACGCCTTGCGGGATCTTTTTCCCTACAGGCTTCGCACGGGGAGGCGAGACATGAAAAAGACGACGCTCAAGGGGGCCGTCGCGGCCCTGGCCCTCACCGCGGTCGCGGCGGCGGGCCAGGCCGTCGCGGGCCCGGACGAGGATGAACTGGTCATCGACGGCGAGACCATCGTGACCCGGGTCGCGGCGCCCGAGGACCATCCGCTGGATGAACTGATCTCGGGCTGGCGCTTCCGCTCGGACGAGACCCAGGCCCTCCAGATGGACGACTTCGAGAACCCGGCCATGGTGCTGGTCGACCAGGCCCGCGACCTGTGGGCCGAGGTCGACGGCTCCGAGGGCAAGGCCTGCGAGTCCTGCCACATGGATGTCGAGGAGACGATGGTGGGCGTGCGCGCCGGCTATCCGAAGTGGAACGAGGCGGCGGGCAAGCCGTTCTCGCTCGAACATGCGATCAACGCCTGCCGCACCGAGCGGATGGGCGCCGAGGCGTGGAAGTGGGAAAGCGACCAGATGCTCGGCATGACCGCGCTGGTCGGCCTGCAGTCCCGCGGCATGCCGGTGGACATCGACGACGACGCGCTGTCCGACTGGATCGAGCAGGGCAAGGAGCTGTACTACACCCGCGTCGGCCAGCTCGACATGTCCTGCGCGCATTGCCACGAGGACAACTACGGCAACATGATCCGGGCCGACCACCTGTCCCAGGGCCATGTGAACGGGTTCCCGGTCTACCGCCTGAAATGGCAGAAGGTCGGCTCCATGCACCGTCGCTTCAAGGGCTGCATGGATAACATCCGCGCCGAACCCTACAAGCGCGGCTCGGACGAGTTCGTCGCCCTCGAGGCCTATCTCGCCTGGCGCGGCCAGGGCCTGTCGGTCGAGACCCCGGCGGTTCGCAACTGATCCGCGGCGGGGGGGGGGGGGGGGGGGGGGGGCGGGCACCACCCCCCCCCCCCCCCCCCCCCCCCCCCCCCCCCCCCCCCCCCCCCCCCCCCCCCTTTTCTCCCCCACCCCCCCCCCCCCCCCCCCCCCCCCCC
>NZ_JBOCEF010000068.1:0-19181 GCF_050586345.1 Rhodovulum sp. DZ06 | reverse complement strand
GCGGCCCAGTAGAACGGGTCCGAGGTGGCCGGGTCGGCGCGCACCGCCCGCTGCGCCGCGCTCAGCGCCTCGGTATAGGTCTCGCCCGCGTCGAGCCGGGTGTAGAACTCCTCCACCAGCTTCAGCGACGGGCCGCCATCGGCGATGGGCCAGTGGGTCACCAGCGCCGCCCGCGCACCTGCGTCGAAGAACGCGCGCGCCAGGCCCGACAGCGCCTCGCCGCCCTCGGCCGCGTTGCCCTGCAGCGGCGTGTTCGCCTGGCCCGCCCCCGCCGTGTCGCAGGCGGTCAGCACCACCAGCCGCGCGCCCGACAGGTCGAGGCGGCGGATCTCGCTCTCGTCCAGCACCCCGTCATCGCCGGGCCGGGCGGTGGAGACGGTCAGCCCGCCCTGGTTGATGCAGTCATCCGACAGCGGCAGGAACCCGTGGGTCGAGAAATGGAGCACGTCCACCGCCGCCAGCCGCCCCTCGGCCGAGGCGGTCACCACCGCCTCCTCGGTGAAGGCGGCGCCGGCGTTGATCTCCACCCGCTCGTCGAAGATCGAGCGCAGCATGGCGAGTTCGGGGGCCGAGCCGGGCAGGGCGCCGAGGTTGGCCACCGCCTGCGCCTCCACGAGGCATTCGTCGGGCAGGTAGCCGGGCAGCACGTCGCGCGCCGTGGCGCCGGGCTGGAAATCGCCCCAGGCCACCAGCCGCTGCGGGCCGCGGGGCTGCGCCGCCGCCTCTCCCTCGCCCTCGCCCGCCGCCGCGGGGGCCTGGCCCCGGCGCAGCGCGACCAGGGTCGAGGGCGCGGGCACGTAGGAGATCTCGTAGCGGTCCGCCATCCATTCGACGTCGGTGAAGTCCTGCCGCCGCCGCGAATCCGGGATGGACGACCGCTTGACCGCCAGCGTCTCCACCGGCAGGGCGGTCAGCGCGTCCGAGAGCGAGAAGATCAGCTTCTTCGGCTGCTCCGCCCCCAGCAACGCCAGCGCCGGGGCGATCATCTCTTCATACAGCGCATAGCTGTCATTGGGCCGGAACGGCGCGCCGCCGCGCAGCCGCCCGCGCAGGAAGCGCACGAATTCGCGGATGTCCTCGACCCCGACCGAGCCGCCGACGCGGCCCGCGCGCAGCCCCTCGGAGGTGACCACGAAGGCCATCGAATAGGGCGCGCCGGGGATGATCTGCACCAGCGCCTCGTCGGGCCGGAGGGACGCGATCAGCGCGTCGACATCGGTGCGCGCGGTCAGCAGGCCGGTGATGTCGCTCTCCAGCGCATCCAGCGCCGCCTTGCGCGCGTCGCGCAGCTGCAGCGCCTCCTGGAACTGGCGGCGCAGGTCCTCGCGCTGGGCGTTGGAGACCAGCGGCGAGGCGGCGGCGGCCCCGAGATTGGCCTGGATCCGCTGCAGGTCGATCTGCGCCGACTGGAAGGCGCGGTAGGCCTCGGCCTCGGCGCCCTCGCCCTCGGCCCGGTCGCGCGCCGCGACGGCGAGCGAGGCGGCGGTGGCGCGCGAGCGCAGCGTCTGCGCGGCCGAGAAGATCGCCCTTGTCAGCGCCTCGCGCCGCTCGGGCTGCGCCTCCATGGTCGTGAGCGCGAGGTTGAAATAGGGCCACACGAGGTCGTAGCCGATCGGCACCGCGGTGTCCTGGTAGATCGAGAACGCCTCGGCATAGGTCTCCAGCGCCTCCTCCCGCCGCTCGAGGAAGGTCTCGGCGCGGGCCTGGAAGGCGAGGGCGCGGGCGCGCAGCGCGGTCCCGGCGAGATCCTCGGAGAACGCGTCGGCGGCGCCCCTGGCGGTCAGCCGCGCGCCCTCGTACTCGCCCTGGCCGATCTGCAGCAGCGCCTTGGTGGTGGCGTAGCGGGGGGCGTAGTTGGTCTGGGCGCCCGGCACCGGGGCGATCAGCGCCAGCGCCCGGTCGATGGCGTCCTCGGCCTCGGCGTATTTCTCCTGCTGCAGGAACACGAAGGAGCGGGAGAATTCCCCGAGCGAGGCGAGCACCCGGCGCCGCTGCGCCTCGGGCGAAAGCTGCAGGACCTGGGCGATGTCGGCGGTCATCGCCGCGCCGTCGAAATCCTCGCCGATATCGGCGGCCAGCGCGTTGGCGCGCGCGAGGGCGCCGCCCTCGCCGCCGGTGGCGCGGTTGAGCTCGTGCTGCGTGCGCAGCACCTCGATGAAGCCGGCGCCGCCCGCCTCGGCCTCGGCCTCGGCCGCGGCGGCTTCGCGCGCGGCCTGCGCCTCGGCGGCGCGGAACATGCCCTCGGCGGCGACGAACTTGCGCTGGTTGGAATAGACCAGCGCCTGGTTGGCCATCACCTCGGAATGGCGGGGCAGCATGTCGCCGCAGATCTGGCGCGGGTTGCGCTCGGGGTCGGAATAGAGGGCCGAGAGCCGGGTCCAGATCGCCTCGGCGCTGGCGAATTCCGTCAGGAAGTTGAAGCGCTGGGCCTGGTCGACCTGGGCGGCGGCGTCGGTGCAGAAATCGCCGCCCCCGGCCACCCGGGCGCCGTCGCCCTCGCCGCCGGCGCCGGCGCAGGCGGCCAGGGCCGCGGCCAGGGCCAGGGGCAGGGCGGCGCGCAGGGCGCGCCGGGCGGGGGGAAGGATGCGTCGGGTCATTCGTTCTCTTCCTCTTCGTCCGCGCCCGCATTGGCCCCGGCGATCAGGCGGTCCTCAAGGTAGACCGGCGGCAGGCGCCACAGGTCCTCGTTGCCGATGGCGCCGAACAGCTCGGTCAGGTCGAGCGCCTCGACCTCCAGCACCGGGACGTCGATGGGCGGCAGCGGCGGCAGGGTCAGGGCCGTGCCGAGCTGCGTGCAGTCCGAGGTGCTGCGCACCCGGCAGCCGTTGAAGAAATAGGTGGCGGTGACCGGGGCCAGGACCCGCACGCCCGCGGTGCGCCCGCGGTCGCCGTCGATCATGCCGTAGCCCTCGAAACGGCCGGGCAGCAGGCCGCCGGGCCCTTGTTCGAACTGGATGCCGTTGCCGACGCGGATGCCGAAGAACTCCTGCAGGTCCTCGAACTCGCCGCCCGCGTCGGGGCGGTTGATGACGAACATGATCGCCCCGTCATCCGAGGAGACGACGAGGTCCACGGTCTGCAGGAAGTCGGCCTTCACCGTGCCGTCGGTCAGCTGGTAATGCACCTCGCCCAGCGCGCCCTCGGCGGTCGGGTTGGTGACCACGGTTCCGTCGATGCCCCCGAGATCGGTCACGAAGTCCCGCAGGTCCGACAGCTGCACGAGGCCCGAGACGTCGGGCATCGGGTCGCCGGTGACGGCGGTGGTCTGCAGCAGCGTGGCCTGCGCGTCGCCCGCGAACGCCTCGGGGCGGGCGCCGGCGACGATGTTGAAGCCCGACAGGCGCATGGACCCGAAGGGCGCGAAGGTCCCGCCCGGGGTCAGCGCGCCCAGCACCCCGCCGGGGTTCAGCGGCGTGTCCATGTCCCCGGCGCCGACGGTGCCGAAGAAGTAGATGTCGCCATGGGTCAGCACCTCGAGATCGGCGCCGCCGACGGTCCCGTCCGCGCCGCCCACGTCGCCGCGGAAGATCACCGCGGCGTCGGCATTGGCCACGGGGCCCGCGGCGGTGACGTCGAAGCCCTGCTGCTGCACCAGCATCTTCGCGCCCACGGCGACGGCCACGTCGTCCATGAACTGGATCTGGTCGGGCGAGATGATGGTGATGTCCCCGCCCGCGGCCAGCGCGTTGAACTGCAGGAGCGCGGTCTCCCCCAGCCCCAGCGCGGCGGCGTAGGCCAGCGCGTCGGCGCCGGGGCTGGTCTGCTCCTCGGCCAGCGACACCGCGCCGTTGACCGTGACCTGCACGTCCGCGGGCAGGATGTTGGCGCCGTTGTCGAGGATCACCGACAGCGGCCCGGTGGGGGTCGCGGTCCCCGGCACGAGCTCGGCCTGGTCGATGCGCAGCGCGCTGGTGACGATCACCGCCGGCGCATCCGCCAGCGCCGCCGAGGCCGCGGCGCTGAGCGAGGTGGCGGGCGTCCCCGGCGGCAGCGCCCCGGGGGCCGAGACGGTCAGCACGGCGGCGTTCTCCGCCCCCGTCGCCGCGGTGGTGACGTAGGAGGGCGCCACCGTGGCGGCCCCCAGCGTCTGCGCCGCGGCCCCGGTCCCGGTGACGTCCAGCACCTCGAGGATCACGGCCCCGAGGTCGAGATCGTCCGCCGTCTCGACCGTCAGCGACCGCGCGATGATGTTGAGCGCGGTCGGCCCGGCGATGCCGAGCGTCACGTCCGCGCCCTCGGCATAGATCTCCATGCCGCCCGGCGCGGTGACGCCCGACAGGTCCGCGCCCGCGGCCGCGTCGATGGTCAGGCCCGAGCCGACGGTCAGCGTCGCGCCGTCCACGTCCGTCACCGTGCCGTCCACGTTGATGCGGCCCGCACCGGCGATGCTCACCCCGTTGGCGATGGTCGCGCCCGAGGCGAAGGCGGGCAGGTCGGCCGCGTCGGCGAGAAGGTCGCCATTCGCGTCGATGCCGATCACCAGGTCGCCGTTCTCGGCCAGCACGGCCGAGCCGCCCGCCTGCAGCGCGACGCCGCCCGCCAGGTCATGCCGCACGCCCGAGACGCCGGGCAGGGCGATGTCCCCCGCCGCGAGGAAGGCCGCGCCCTCCGCCACGTCGAGATGCGCCGCCGAAGCGGTCAGCGCGACGTCCCCGCGGCTGCCAACCGCCGGCGTGCGCTGGTCGGCTCCGGCGCCGTTGAAGCTCGCCCCCGCGATGTCGGTTCCCGCCGGGCTGGGGCGCACGCGGATCGCGCCGCCCGCGCTCTCGGCCGCCAGGGCGCCGCCCGACAGGATCCGCCCGAGGCGCAGGTCGCCCGACCCGGCCCCGAGGCGCATGTCGCCGCCGCTCTCGAGGCGGCTGACCGACATCTCGCCGGTCGCGGTGGCCTGCAGGTCGGCCGAGGCCGCCGCGCGGTCGAGGGTCAGCGCCCCCGCCGTCGCCGCCGCGCCGATGCTCCCGCGCGACAGCAGGTCCGCCGCCGCCACGGTCGCGCCCGTGAGGGACATGTCGAGATCGCTCTCGGCCCGGCTGACGCCGAGCGCGCCGGTGGCGGAGAGCGTCAGCGCGCCCCCCGCGCCGCCGCCATCGGCCAGCGCGATGGCGTCCTGCACCAACAGGTCCCCGCTCGCCGCGATCGAGACGTCCGAGCCGAGCGCCGAGACGGTCCCGCCGAAGCTGTTGCCGCCGTCGGCCAGCGAAATCCCCGCCAGTTCGGCCGTGTCGAGGGAGGCCCCGGCATGGACGCCGGTGACGAAATCGGCCGCGCCGGCGACGCGGATCGCCGCGCCCGCATCCTGCGTGATGCCGCCCGCGGCCCCGCCCGCGGCGCCCGAGCGGACCCGCAGCGCGCCGCCCACATCCGCCGCGAAGCCCGAGAGCGCCGCGCCGCTGACCGATGTGGTCCGGTGGATGCCGAAATCGACCTCCCCGCCGATCTCCAGCACCGCGTCGGCGGGCGTGTCGATCATGACCGACCCCGCGACGGAGGAGGCGGACAGGTCGTCCGCCGGGCGCAGCGACACGCCCGCCTGGCCCATCGCCAGCAGGTTCCCGCCAACGTTCAGCCAGCCGCCGACCGCCGGAGAGGCGACGAAGGCCCCGCCGCCGCCCGCGGTGGTCGCGTTGACCCGGTCGTCGCCCAGCGGGTTCACGCCGATGGCGACGGCGTTCGCGCCCGCCACCGCCACGGCCGAGCCCGCGGCGGCGAAGGCCGCCCCGTCCGAGGCGTCGCGCGAGACGACCGCGCCCAGCTGCGCCTCGGCCGCGAGGTCCCCCGCGGTCGCGACGCGCCCGAGCTGCACGTCGCCCGCAAGGGCCAGGAGCTCCACCCCCCGCGCGGCGTCGGTCTGGCGCAGCGCCTGGACCGTGATCCCGAGATCCGCGATGGCGTAGACGTCCGCCGCGGTGATGTTGCGCGCCAGCACGGTCCCGAAGGCGTCGAGGCGCAGGGCGTTCGCCGCGCCGCCGATGGCCTCCACATCGCCCTCGCCGAAGATGTCGACGGTGGCGCCCGAGAACCGGGTCAGCGTCGCGTCGCCGGGCGAGGACAGGAAGATGTCGCCGCCGGTGACGTCGGTCCCGCTGACGACGGCGCCCGAAAGGCTGACCTGCGCGGCGGCCGCGACCCGCTGCGCCGTCGCCGCGCCGCTGGTGGCGACCTGCACGCTGTCCGCGGTCACGTCCACCAGCGCGATGTCGCCGGTCTGGCCCGTCGCGCTCAGCGCGCCGTCCACCTGGGCGCCGTTCACCGTGAACCCGCCCGCATCGGCCCCGAGGGTCGCGTTCCCGGCGATCAGCTCGATGGTCCCGAGGCTGTTGGCCGAGTTCGCCAGCGTCACGTCCCCGCGGGCGCCGCCGGTATCGGCGTCGACGATCACCGTGGTCGTGCCGGAGACCGAGACCGCGCCGGTCTGGGCCAGGCTCCCGGTTTCGGCCGCGTCGGCCCCGAGCCGCAGCGCGAGCGACGCGGCCGAGACGCCCGCAAGCGTCAGCCCGTTGGCGTCCTCGTACATCACCAGCCCGCCGTCGAAGGCGGCGGTCCCGAGGTCGTTCTCGAAGCCCGCGCCCGCGGTGGTCCCCGGCAGCAGGATGTCCCCGGCGGCGGTGAAATCGCCCGAAGCGGCCGAGATCAGCCGCCCCGTGCCCGCCCGCGCCAGGGTCACGTCGTTGATGATCCCGGTCCCGGAGGTCGAGGCCGGGTGCGCCTCGGGCAGCTCCGCCGCCGCCACGTTGACGGTGGCGCCCGAGGGGATCAGCCCGGCGAGCGCGGCGTCGGTGTCGGTGGTGATGTCGCCCGACAGCGCCTCCACCGCCAGGGCGCCGGTGACGTCGACGAAGCCCAGCGTCACGTCGGCGGCCTGGATGTCGAGGCTGCTCGCCTGCACGCCGCTGACCGCCGCCGACCCGCCCGCCGTCGCCGTGACCGTGGCGGCCCCGGCGTCGATATTGCTGACGGTAAGGGCGCCGGTCCCGGCCGAAAGCGTCGCCGAGCCCGCCGCGTCGCCGTCGCGCACCACCAGGTTCGTCCCCGCCGCCAGCGACAGCGCCGAGCCGAGGTCGAACCGCTCCAGCCCGATCGACCCGCTGACGGCGCCGAGCGCCGCGCCGTTCACCGGGTCCGCGCCCGCGACCGAAAGGCTGCCCGCGATCACGTCCGAAAGGCTCGCGTCGCGGCCCGCGGCGACCGAGACCGCGCCGGTCCCGTTCGTCGCCGCCCCGCCGCCGCCCGCGGCCGAGAGGGTCCCGGTGGTGACCCGCGCCGCGTTCACGTCGCGCCGCGCGCTCAGGAACACCGAGGACGCGCCGTAGATGTCGGCGGCGTTGAGATCGGCGGCGGCGCCGGTGCGGCCCACGCCGACCCGGATGTCGACCGTGGTCCCCGCGGCCGAGACCGAGGTCCCCAGCCGGTGCGAGGCGCCGGTGAGCGACACCGCCCCGCCGGTGTCGTTGGACGGGTCCGCGTCGCCCTTGTCGTCCCAGGCGTCGAAGGTCGCGGCGCCGGTGACGGTGATGTTGCGCCCCGCCGAATCCACGATGTCGCCCGCGCTGCGGAAGGTCGCGTTCTGCGCGGTCACCGTCCCGAGCTTCAGCGTCGAGACGCTGGAGACGCTGGCGTTAGCCGCCGTCACGTCGAGCCGCCCGAGGAAGGCGTGCTGCGTGCGCCCGTCGATCCCCGCCGTGGTCTCGGCCCCGTCGAGCCCGTCGAGCGCGAGGTCGCCCTCGAGCGTGAAGCTCGCGACGCCGCGCACCAGGATGCCGTCGGCCTGCGCGACGTCGTCCGCCGCCGTGTCGTCCGGCGCGTCGGTCACGTGGCCGTCGGCGGCGCCCGGCGCGCTCTCGGCCGTGGTGACGGTCAGGTTCCCCGACACGTCCACCGCGCGCGAGGTCGCGAGGCTGCCCGAGGTCTCGAGCACCGTGGCCGAGCCGTCGGCCAGCGCGATGCCGCCCGAGGGCACGTCGAAGCCGAAGCCGCCCGCGTCGTCATGGAGCGTCGCGTCCCCGTCCACCCGCAGCGCGACGGTGTTGAAGTCGAACCGCAGCCCGTCCGCGCCGGGCGCGAGGGTGACGTTCTGCGCGGCGCCGAGCGGGTTGAGCTCGGCCCCGACGAGGTTCCCGACCCCGCCGGGCAGGGCCGAGGCGGCGGCGAAGAGCGCCGCGCCCCCCACCACCAGCCCGTCGGTCGCGGCGACGGGGGTGAAGCCGCTCGCCGCGCGCGCGGCCATGTCGAAGCCGACCGTGTCGGCGCCGCCGGACCCGTCCACGTCATGGATCGAGACCCGGAAAGCTTGCGGCCCCACCGCGCCCACCGCCGTCGCGCCCGGCCCCGAGGCCGCGCCCCCGGCCGCGTCGCGCGCGATGATCGAGCCGAAGACGCTCTGCGCCGTCAGGTCGCCCGAAACCGAGGTGGGCCCGAGGTCGAGCGTGTCGCGCGCCAGCGCCGACATCGACCCGGCGCCGACATTGGCCAGCCGCAGCCCGCCGTCGAAGGACCCCGAATCCTGGCCCGAAACCAGCGTCGCGGCGGTCTCCACGTCCACCCCGACAAGGTCCATGCCGCCATCGGCCTCGGCCCTGAGCGCGCCGTCGAACCCGGACGCGCCCGAGCCCGCGCGCACATCCGCCAGCCGCACCGTGGCGTCGAGGCCCCGGGCGGTGACGGTCGCCGTGCGCTCCACCGCCGCGTCGCTGACATCGGCGTTCCCCGCGGTGGCGGAGACCGTCAGGTCGCGCCCGACCACGACGTCGCGCACCAGCGTGAAGGGACCCGTCACGGACATGTCGCGGCCCGCGGTCCCGGTGACGGTCGCCGCCGCGTCCGAGGTGACCGAGGCGTCGACATCCGCCTCGACCGTCACGGCCTGGGCGATGGTGCTGTGCAGCGCCACGTTCGCGCCCTTGAGCGCGGACTGGAACAGCACGTTGCCCGCATTGGTCAGCGTCACGTCGTCGGCGGCGACGGCCACCAGCCGGCCCGAAAGCGCCAGCGCCCCGGCCTGGGTCAGGCTGCCCGCGCCGCCTGCGCCCGCCTGCAGGGCCATGGTGGAATCGTCGGTCCCCGCCTCGGCGCCGTCGAGGTCGATCGCCCCGATCACCAGGTCGTTGGCATCCACCAGCGCGACGTCGAGGCCGACCAGGTCGGCGTCGTCGCCGTCGATCACCGTCACCACGCCGCCGAAATCGTTGAAGAACAGGTCGCCCGGCCCGGTCTCGTCCGGGTCGGCGCCGACCAGGAACACCCGGTTCTCGGCGGTCAGCGTGGCGGTCCCGCCGACGCGGATCAGGTTGGTCGGGGCCGCGCCCGCGACGGTCACGTCCGACACGTCCGGCCCCTGCGCGGCCGAGGCGAAGACCGGCGCCGCGACGGTGTAGCCGCCGGGGATCGCCACCTCGGCATTGGTCAGCGACAGGATCGAGCCGGAGGTGCGCACCACCAGGTTCCCGGTCAGGTCGATGAAGCCCAGCCCCACGTCCGGCGCGGTGATGTCGAGATTGTCGCCGGTGATCCCGTCGAGCCGCAGCGTGCCCCCGGTATGGACGATGGGCGCCGAGCCGGTCAGGTCCAGCCCGCGCAGCGTCAGGTCGCCCGAGCTCGGCAGCGCGGACAGGATCAGCCCCGGGCTGGAGGCCCGCCCGAGCAGCGTCGCATTCGCCGCCCCCAGCGCCAGCCCCGAGGCGTCGAACCGGTCGAGCGAGATCGAGGTCAGGGTCCCCGCGCCCGGCGCGCCGACCACGCTGGCGCCGTCGCCCAGGGTGATCAGCCCGGCCTGGATGTCGCTCGCCTCGATGCTGACCCCCGAGGTCGCGAGCAGGTCGCCCCCCACCGTCAGCTCCACCGTCGCGCCGCCGCCGGTGTCGAGCCCGACGGACACCCGCGACAGCGTCAGCGCGGCGTCGGAATGGAAGCTGGCGGAGCCGTCGGCATGGGCGTCCTCGACCGTCAGCGCGGCGGCGGTGGCGATGCTCAGCACGTCGCCCACCGCGCTGACCGGGCCGCCGAAGCCGGTGCCGGCGTCGGCGAAGGTCACGTTGCCATAGGCGTCGTCGAGGATGTTCCCCGCCGCGCCCTCGTCGAAGGCGAAGAAATTCGCCGCGCCGGTGGTGGTGACCGGCCCGAGGCTGTCCGAGATCGACCCGGTCGCCGTGATCGTCATCGTGTCGGCGCCGATCCCGAGGTCGAGATCGCCGCTCTCGCGGAACGCAAGGTCGCCGCCGACCGTGCCGGTCAGCTGGCCCACGTCGTTGACCGCGTCCGCCAGCGCCGCGTCGCCCGAGACGTCGAGCGCAAGCGTCCCGCCCGACAGCGCGCCGGTCTGCGCCAGGGTCTTGTTCGTCCCGCCCACGGTGATGCTCGCCCCGCCCGTCAGGGTCGAGGCCCCGAGGGTCAGCGTGCCCCCGTCCGGGTCGGAGAAATAGGCCGAGGCCGCGCCCTGCGACACGGTCAGCCCGGTGAAATCATTGCCCGCGTCGGTCAGCGTGATCGCGCCGGGGCTGGCGACGGAGAGGATCCCCGACACCGCGCCGGACTGGCCGACCGAGGTCGCGCCGGTGGCGTCGATATCCGCCCCCGCGCCGCCGAAATCCGAGGTCCCGAGGGTCAGCGCGCCGCCGCCCGCGGTGGTCGCGAAGCTCGAGGCCGCGCCGGTCTGCGCGGTCAGCGTCGCGAAGCTGTTGCCCGCGTCGGTCAGCGTCGCGCCGCCCGACAGGTCCAGCGTCAGCGCGGCGGCCGTGATCGCGTCGCCCGAGCTGGTCAGGTGGCCCGGGGTCAGCGTGCCCGCGGTGGTGGTGATGTCGATGGAGCTCGTGGGCGCCGCGCCGCTGAAGGCGAGGTCGAGATCGCCCGCCGTCTGCAGCGTCAGGGCGCCCGTGAAGGCGCCGCCGAACGAGGAGATGACGTTGTCCGCGCGGTCCAGCGTCACCGCGCCGCCGCCGGTCAGGAACACCGAGAGGGCGGAGGTGACGATTGCGCCGTCCTGGCCGAGGGTCGCCCCCCCGTTCTCGAGCGTCACGTCCAGCGCCGCGGTCCCGGCGTCGAAGGCCAGGTCGAGGTCGTCGAAGTTCACGACCGTCGAAGCCGCGCCCGCGGAGCCGTGCAGCACCGTCACGTCATTGCCCGAATTGCCCAGCGTGACCGCGCCGCTGCCGGCGTTGAAGGTCACCGCCTGGTCGTTGAGCGGAGAGGGGTCGCCGTCGTCGAAGACGATCGTCGCGCCGGCGGCCTGGCTGATGGCGCCCTCGTTCCCCGGGCCGACGCCGTCATTGGCGTTGAAGGTCACCGCGTCCTGCGCCAGGACCTTCGGCAGCTCCAGCGCGCCGGTGGCGGTGACGGTGTAGGTCGCGCCGTCCCCGGTGTCGAGGAAGGTCATCGCCTGGTCCGCGTCGGCGCCGACGCCGAGCGTCAGCGTTCCCCCGGCGGTCAGGTCCGCGCCGTTGTCGAGCACGATCTGCCCGATCCCGTCGCCGGCATTGTCCGAGGACGTGCCCGGCGTGACCGAGGCGGCGGAGAAGTCGTGATCCGCCGACAGCGTCAGGTCGCCGGTGACGGTGATCGAGGCGTCGATCAGGATGTCGTCGCCCGCGCGCAGCGTCAGGCTGACATTGGCGTTGGCGGTGTTCAGCGCCTCTTCGACGCGAATGTCGTCGCGCGCTTCGAAGATCAGGCTGGAATTGGCGGACAGCGCGGCCACGTCCGCCGGGGCGATGCGCACGGTCGAGGAGCCGCCGTCGTCATTGTCGAAATCGCCGATGGTCGCGGGCAGGCCCGAGGAGGTGAAGATGATGTCGCCCGGGTCGAGCAGGAAGGTCCCCATCTCGCCCATCGGCGCGGCGGTGGTCAGGTCGCCGACGAGGCCGATCCAGCCGAGCGAGGAGACCTCGACGAAGCCGCCGTCGCCGCCCGCCGCGCCGCCCTTCGCGGAAATGTCGCCGAAGAAGCCCGTCTTGCTCTCGGACCACAGGGTCACCAGGCCGCCATCGGCGTCGCCGACGCCGTCGGCGATGATCGCCGAACCCTCGCGCATCAGCGCGCTGTCGGCCACGCGCCCTTCGCCGCGCAGCCCGCCGCCGAGGCTGACCACGCCGCCGCCGGTCGCGCCCGAGACGTCGATCAGCGCGCCCTCGCCCATTTCGACCGCGTCGCCGCGCACGTGGACGGCGCCGCCCGCGGCGCGGACCTCGCCCGTCACCAGCGCGTGGGCGCCCTCGACCACCACGGTCCCCAGTTCGCCCGCGGAGACGCTGCCCCCGGCCTCGGCCAGGCTTTCCAGCGCGGCGGCGGTCTCGGCGGCCGAGATCTCCACGTAGCCGCCCTCGACCGCGATGGTCCCGGTGTTGAGCGCCGAGAGGCTCTCGGCCACGCCCGGCGCCTCCAGCGCCAGGATCCCGTCGCCGCCCGACACGTCGATGGCGAAGGTCTCGCGCCCCTCGACCGACGCGCGCCCGAGGCGGCCGGTGATGACGCCCTCATTGGCCGCGTTGGGGCCGACCAGGGCGGCGAGCCCGGCCTCGGCGAAGGTGATCGAGCCGCGGTTGACCACCTGCGCGCCCGGCTCCCCGGCGATGTCGAAGCGGTTCGAGCCGGCCATGAAGGCGGCGGTGTCGGTGTCGGCGGTGGTGGCCACGAGGCCGTTCACGTCGACGCGCGCGGTTTCGTGGAACACCACGCCGTTGCGGTTGATGACGACGACGTTGCCGTTGGCCAGCAGCGCGCCGCGGATATTGGTCGGCAGGTCCCCGCGCACCCGGTTCACGGCGATGGAGTCGGCGTCCGGCTGCACGAAGCGCGTGGTCTCGTGCGCGTCGGTGTCGAAGCTGGTCCACTCGATCACCGTGCGGTCGGTCGACTGCTCGATGGTGGTCACGGACCCGTCGCGGGTCACGGTGGCGGCGCCGCCGACCACGGTCTCGCCGTAAGGTCCGGCGAGGGCCGCGCCCGGCAGCGCGGCGGCGAGGGCCGCGAGGGAGCAGGCGGGGCGGATCGGGAAGTCGCGGAAAGCGGTCATCGGTCAGGTCCCCCGGAAGCTCAGAAGCGCTTGATCAGGCTGAAGAAGAAGCGCGGGTTCTTGTCGGCGGTGCGCCCGAGCGGGTCCGAGACCGGCTGCGCGGCCTCCAGCGTCAGCTCGGCGCCCTCGTAGCCGATCCGCACCCCGGCGCCGATCGAGCTGCGCGACTGCTCGCCGAACTCGGTGTCGTCGTCGATGCGGTAGATCTCGGCATAGTCGCCGAAGGCGTAGAACTGCAGGTCGAGGGGGATGCCGTCGATGTCGGTGGAGATGTCGTGGCGCAGCTCGGCATAGACCATCGCGCCGTAATCGCCGCTGATCTCGGACGGGTCATAGCCCTTGCCGAACAGCGCGCCCCCGGCCGAGAGCTGCTCGCCCGACAGCAGCGGCTCGGGCGTCCATTGCACCATGGCGCGGCCGAGCAGGCTGAAATCATTGGCCAGCTCCTGCACCTGGGTGGCGGCCACGCGGGCCAACACGAAGGTCCCGTCGGCGTCGTCGCGGCTCTTGTCCACGTCGTCGCCGCCGGTGGCGCCGAACAGGTCGAGCCCGACCCGCCCCTCGGCCTGCAGGCGGGTGTAGCCGCTCTCGTGCCGCCGTTCCATCCGCGCCGAGGCGACCAGCGCGGTCACGGTGTCGTCGGCGAAGATGCCCGAGCGGTCCTCGGTCGTCGCGTTGCGCCACTCGGCGCCGGCGCCGATCCAGAAGGAGTAGGGGCGGGTGCGCACCATCGGGCGCTCATAGAGGAAGCCGAGCTTCACCTCCTCGGACTCCAGCTCCAGCCGCTCGAGGAAATCGCCGGGACTGGACTGCGACCACAGCCCGTAGATCTCGAGCTTGTCCGAGGTCTCGCCGAAGAAGAAGCGCTGGGCGACGCGCAGGGTGTGGCGCTGGTCGAGCCCGAGCTCGCCCGAGAAGGGGGCGGCGGAGTTGAAGGCGGCGACCTCGGTGGTCGCGGCCATGGAATTCCAGGAGTTGACCGAGGCGACGGCGCCGAACAGCACCGGCCCGAGCGCGGGCGACTGGCGGTTGTCGGCGAAGAACACGCCCGAGACGGGGCGGAATTCGACGTTGAGGAACAGCTTGAGCTGCCCCGGCTCGGCGCCGCCCGCGGGCACGAAGGTGGCGCGGACCACGCCCGGCAGGTCGGTGGCGAGCAGCGAGACCCGCTCGAGATCCGCCAGCGTCGGGTTGGCCTTGCCCTGGAGGGGGCGCAGGATCTTCTCGATCTGCGCGAAGACCGCCGGCGGCGCGGCGTCCGGGTCCTCGCCCGCCTCGGCCAGAACCGGGACCGCCTCGGTCACGGTGATGCCGAGAATGCGGAAGGCGGCGATATAGGCGCGCCCGTCCTCGGCCACGGTCAGCTGCGGATCGGCGATCGAGGTGAAGAGGAAGCCTTCCTCGCGCAGCGCCGCCTTCATCCGGTCATGGGCGCGGATCACGTCGGCGGCGGTGGCGTCCGGGCCGACCAGCCCGGCGGCGGCGGCGTTCAGCGCGTCGAGCGGCAGGCCCTGGCCGGGCGCCAGCGGGGCGCCGTCGCGGCCCAGGAAGCGGACCGCTGCGATCGGGACGGGCTGGGTCTCGGCCGCCTCGGGGATCGGCAGCGCGCCGTCCTCGGTCGGGGCGGCGAGGGGCGCGGGGGGACGCTGGATCATCTGGTTGACGGCCTCGAGCGCGCGGGCGCCGAGGTCGAGGGCTTCGGGCGGGGGCGCGTCGACCGGGGGCGGCGCAGCCTGCGCGGCGGCGCAGGTCGGCTGGAGTGCGGTCAGCATGGCTGCGACGGCGACGGCGGTCGCCCCCCGGAACCCCTGGTTCATGCAGTCTTCTCCCCCTGGTCGGCCTCGCGACGCCATCCGAACCGGACCCCCGGCGGTCGTCACGGGCGAGGCCAGCATGAAGCCTTTCCGCTACGTAGTAAACCGTTCAGGGCAGGGGGAAGCCTGCTATTTCTTCTGAAAAGCCGTTCATTTCCAAGGGGCTGGATGTTCCGCGGCGCGATGCGCAAATTTTGCGCCCCGCCGGGCGTAAAGGTTTTCCGGCGGAGTCGGCGGCGCGGCCGGGGCCGGGCGGGCGCGGGAGGGGCGCGCGCCAGGGCGCCGGGGCCGGGGCCCGCGGCGGCCAGGGGGGGGCGGGAGGCGGGCGGGCGCCGGAACGCGAAACGCCGCCCCGGGGCGGGGCGGCGTTCGATGGCGTCGGCGAGCGGTCCGGCAAGCGGTCCGCGCGGGGCGGATCAGCTGCCGATCTGCAGCTCGACCCGGCGGTTGACCGCGGCGGTCGGGCGGCTCGGGTCCTTCAGCGCGTCCTCGCCCAGGCCCACGGCGCGCAGGTTGGCGGCGGGCAGGCCGCACTGGTCGACCATGTAGCGGCGGCTTTCCTCGGCCCGCTTCTGGGACAGCACGCGATTGTACTCGGCGTCGCCCGAGGCGTCGGCATGGCCGATCAGCACGTAGCCGCCCGGGGCCGGGCCGTTCTGCGCCTCGGAGCCCTTGATGGCGGCGCAGTAGACGTCGAGCACGGCGCGCGCCTGGTCGGTCAGGAAGGCCGAGTTGTAGGCGAAGCGCACGGGCTTGGAGATGTCCATCGCCGCGTCGTGGATCTTCACCTGGATGACCTTGCCCTCGGTGTCCTGGGCCGCGATCACGCGCGGCTCGGGATTGGCGCGGGCGGGCCGGGCCGCGGCGACGCTGACGCCGGCCTCGGAGGCCGACGGGGCCGCGGCGACCTCGGGGGCCGGGGCGGGGGTCGCGCTCTTGCGCAGCTGGCTGGGCCGGAATTCCTCGATCCCGCGGGTCGCCTCGGTGCGCACGCTGTCGTTGGACACGCCCTGGCGCTGCAGCGCCAGGCGGGCCTTGATGTCGCTGATCGCGTCGTCGTCGGCCGCGAACGCGGCCATGGGCGCCGCCGCCGCGCCGATGAACGCGGCGCAGACGCAGGTGCGGATGAAGTTCATGAGACCAATTCTCCTATCGCAAGTCCGCCGCTCTCTCGCGGTCACAATATCATCGGAAGCCTGCGCATGCGATTCAAGATGCGCCGGTTTCGAACCATCCCTGCCCGGGGCGGCCCGCAGGGCGCCGCTGCGGAAGGCGCGGGGCGCGGAGGCGGCGGCGTCGGGGCGGGGGCGGGTCATGGCGATGGGCTCCTGCATGGGGTGGGGCGGCCCGGGGGATGCGCCGCCTGGCGCGGCCGAGTCGCCGTGGCAGGATCACCATGGGGCAGGGAGCGTGACGGCCGTGTGACAGGCCCGCGGCGCGCCGGGCGCGCCGGGGGAGGCGGAAGGGGGCGCCGGGAGGGGGCGCCGGGGGCGGCGGCGGGTCCGCCCGACCCGGGGCGCCGCCGGAAGGGCGGGCGCCGAACGCGATGCGCCCCGCGGCGGGGGCCGCGGGGCGCATGGATCATGCAGGCGCGTCCAGGCGGCCGGCCCGAGGGGCGCCGTCGGCGTCCTCCGCCCCGGTGGGCGGGACGCGCGGCGCGCGCGCTCAGGCGGCCAGCAGGCCCTCGGACTTGCCGTCTTCGCCGCCTTCGCCGCGATCCTCGCCGCGCAGGGCGACCGAGGTGCGGATGCCGCGGCCCACGAACTCCATCAGGCCCTTCACGGTGCGCTCGTTCGGCTCGATGCCGGCGCAGGTGAGGACTTCGCGGCCGTCGCGGGACCGCGCCCAGCGGGCGATCTGGTCGACGCCCCCGCCGTTCTTGCGCTGGTCCACGATCGCGTCGTCGAGGGCGGCGAGCACCACGGCGGCGAACAGCCGGCGCGCGCGCTGGCCCTGGTCATTGGTGAAAGAATGTCTGTCGGCGTCGTCGAACATCGCGCCGTTCTCCTTGGTCATCATGTCTGTTGAGTTGGCGCGAATATGCCGTCACCAATTCGTCATGGTAGGCGGCTGGGCGCATAGCAGCCATGCGTGCAGTGCATGTCTCTCTGCGCGCCGAGGGGGTGATAGCCTGCAACCCGTTGCGAAATTGTAAAAAATCTCGCCCATCCCGGGCGCGGCGACGCTTGCCGCCGCGTGGAAAATCTTCGGCCCGGGGGGTCAAAATACCATCGCGATCCGGAGAGGGACAGGGGGGATGACCCGTTTCAGCCCTTCTTTCCGCCGGGGCGCCCGATTTCGGCGTCGCTTCGCCCCCCGCGGCGGGCGTCAAAAAACGACCGTACGATTCGTTTTTTAACCTTCCCTGATCGTTTCATCGCGTCCCGCCGGGGACTGCAAGGGGAAGACGCCCGGGGCGCGGCGCGCCCGCCCGGCGCGCTTGCCCGGGGGGGGCGCTGTGGGGCAGGCTCCGGGTCCGAAACCCGCGCGAGCCAGGAGGCGCCCGAAGATGTCCACTCCCCCCGTCGCCGGGACCGTCGTCCCGGGCGCCCGCGCGCGCTTCGGCTGGATGATGTTCGACTGGGCCAGCCAGCCCTGCCACACGCTGCTGTGGACCTTCATCTTCGCGCCCTACTTCACCTCCTCCGTCGCGCCCGACCCGGTGACGGGGCAGGAGATGTGGGGCTGGGGGACCGCGGTCGCGGGCCTCGCCGTCGCGGTGATGTCGCCCTTCCTCGGGGCGCTGGCGGATGCGACGGGGCCGCGCAAGCCCTGGGCGCTGCTGTTCTCGATCGCCTACGTGGTCGGCGCGGCGATGCTGTGGACGGCGGTCCCGGGGGACCCGGACCCGGTGATGGCGCTGTTCTGGTTCGGCCTGGCGCTGCTGGGGGTCGAGTTCGCGACCGTCTTCACCAACGCCATGCTGCCCGACCTCGCGCCCCCGGACCGGGTGGGGCGGCTCTCGGGCTCGGGCTGGGCGCTGGGATATGTGGGCGGGCTGGTCTCGCTGGCCTTCACGCTGCTGCTGCTGGCGGAATCGGCCGAGACGGGGCTGACGCTGCTCGGCATTCCGCCGCTGTTCGGGCTGGACCCGGAGCTGCGCGAGGGGACGCGGGCGGTGGGGCCGTTCTCGGCGCTCTGGTACCTCGTCTTCATCCCGCCGCTGTTCCTGTGGGTTCCCGATGCGCAGAAGCGCGGCGCGTGGAAGGGGGCGATGGCGCGGGGGCTGGGGCAGCTCTGGGCCTCGATCAAGGATGTGAAGAACCGCGACGGGCTGGGCTGGTTCCTCGGGGCCTCGATGCTGTATCGCGACGCGCTGAACGGGTTCTACGCCTTCGGGGGCATCTATGCCGCGGGGGTGCTGGGCTGGTCGATCACCCAGATCGGGGTGTTCGGCGTGGTGGCGGCGCTGCTGGGCGCGATCGGGGCCTGGATCGGCGGCATGGCCGATGCGCGCTTCGGGCCGCGCCGGGTGGTGGGCTTCACCCTCGGCGGGCTGATCCTGGCGGCGGTGATCGGCGTGTCGGTGCGGCCGGGGATGATCCTTTACGTCGTCGAGGTGCCGATGGACTCGGGCCTGCCGGACATCATCTTCTATTGCGTCGGGGGCATGATCGGCGCCTTCGGGGGCACGCTCCAGGCCGCCTCGCGCACCCTGGTGACGCGCTTCGCGGACGAGGGGCGGATGACCTCGGCCTTCGGCCTCTACGCGCTGGCGGGCAAGGCGACCGCGTTCCTCGCGCCCATGCTGATCGCGGTGGCGACGGGGCTGACGGGGGACCAGCAGCTCGGGATCCTGCCGGTGGTGGGGCTGTTCGTGCTGGGCTACGCTCTGCTCGCCAAGGCCGGATCGCCGCCCGCGCGGGGCTGAGCGGCCGGACCGGGGAAGAAGGAGCCTCCATGCGCCGCCTCGCCCTTTCCCTTTGCAGCGCCCTGTGCAGCGCCCTGGGCCTGGCCCTTGCCTTGGGCGCCCCTGCCGCGGCCGAGCCGGCCGCGCGCACGCTGTTCGGCGCCCATGACCGGCCCAGCGCGCAGGCGCCGGCCTCGCACGGCTCCTATTCCAAGGGCTGCCTTGCGGGGGCGGTGGAGATCCCGGCGGACGGGCCGGGCTGGCAGGCGATGCGCCCGTCGCGCAACCGCGCCTGGGGACGGCCCGAGGCGCGTGATTTCCTGTCGCGCCTGGCCGAGGGCGCGCAGGCGGCGGGCTGGCCGGGGGTGCTGGTGGGCGACATCTCGCAGCCCCGCGGCGGGCCGATGCTGTCGGGCCACCGCTCGCACCAGCTGGGGCTCGACCTCGACATCTGGCTGACCCCGGCGCCCGAGCGGCGCCTGACCCGGGCCGAGCGGGAGCAGACGGGCGCGGCCTC
>NZ_JBOCEF010000067.1:0-21310 GCF_050586345.1 Rhodovulum sp. DZ06 | reverse complement strand
AGAAAAGCTTCGTGCTCGCCGACGGGATGGAGGTGCGCAACGCCTCGCTCGAAAACGGGCTGCTGCATGTCGACCTGGTGGCCGAGATGGGCTTCGGCCATGCCGACCTGATCGTCGCCATCCCGGCCTCCTGGGTGGATGTGGAGCACGCCTCGGACCTCGACGCCGTGGCCGCGCAGTTCCGCGCCCGCCACGGGATGCCGCTGCGCGTCGCCACCAAGTACCACGCCCTGTCGCGGCGCTGGTTCAAGGCGAACGGGGTGGCGGATTACCGGCTGGTGGACAGCCAGGGCGCGACCGAGGGCGTGGTGCGCAACGAGGCCGCCGAGGCCATCGTCGACATCACCTCGACCGGCGAGACGCTGCGCGCCAACCACCTGCGGATCCTGTCCGGGGAGCCGATCCTGCGCAGCCAGGCGACGCTGTGGCGGTCCCTGGCCGCGCGCCGCGGCCCGGCGGCCGAGGCCGCGCTGGAGGAGCTGGAGGCGCGCGCGTCCCGCGACGCCTGACGCCGCCCGCAGCCAGGCGGCGCCGCCAGAGGCGCCGCCCGACAGCGCCGCCCCCCCCCCCAGGGGGGCGGCGTTCGTCGTTAATACCGCCATTTCCCCAGCGTCACCCGGCGCTACGCCGCAGGCCGCCGCCTTGATCCCCCGCCCCGGCAGGCATACCTCTTGAATGCAACCTGTATTTTCAGGACCGCGCCGTTTGAGACCCGAAACCGATTGAACCCCACCACGCCCGATGAAGGGCGGCCCGTCCCCTTGGCGGGTCCGGCGAGAGAGCCATGCACGACATCCCGCTCATCCGCTCGGCGAACCAGCTGCGGTCGCGCGTCCGCTCCTGGCGGGCCTTCGGCGAAACCGTGGCGCTCGTCCCGCTGCAGGGCGGGGTGCATGACGGGCATCTCGCGCTCGTGCGCCGGGCGCAGCGGGACTGGGACCGGGTGCTGGGCGCGATCTTCCAGGACCCGCTGGACCGGCCCGCGGACCTGGCCGACGACGAATACTGCCCGAGCGAGGACCGCGACGCCGAGGCGCTGGACCGCGAGGGGGTCGACGCCCTCTACGCCCCCGCCCCGCGGGTGTTCTACCCGTCGGGCTTCCAGGCCGAGATCCGCCTGCCCGCGCTGACCTCGGTGCTGTGCGGCGAGGATGAGCCGCACCGCTTCGACGGCTTCGTGCGCACGATGGTCAAGATGCTGGGCCAGGCGCAGCCCGACGCGGTGATCCTCGGCGCGCGGGACTGGCAGAAGGTGGCCATCGCCCGGCGCCTGGTGGCCGATTTCGACCTGCCGGTGAAGGTGGCCGTGGCGGCGACCGAGCGGGACATGGACGACATCGCCATCTCCTCGGAAGCCGAGCGGCTGGACGCGGAGGGCCGCGCCGTCGCCCGCCGCCTGTTCCGCGTCCTGACCCGCGCGGCGGACGAGATCGCCGCGGGCGCGCCCGCCGACCCCGCGCTCGACGCCGCCGCGGATGCGCTGGCCGATGCGGGGGCCGAGGTCGAGTATCTCGAGATGCGCGATTCCGAGACGCTGGAGGAACGTTCGGTGGTGGACGAGGCCCGTCCCGCCCGGATCTTCGCCGCCATCCGCATCGGCGATGTGCGGCTGATCGACAACGTGCCCGCCGCAGCCCGGGGCTGAGGCGCGCGCGCCGCCTGCCAGGAGCCGCCGCGCCCCGCGCGGCGGGACCGGCGCGCGGGGGCCTTGCGCCCCCCAAAGCCGGTCCCCACGCCCTGAGCAGGCCGCGGCGCCCGGATCAGCCCCCGAACAGCGCCGCCAGCGCCTCGAGATCCGCCGCGGCGGCGCCGTAAGCCCGCGCGGCATCCTCCACCGCCATCACGTCGTCCATCCGCGTCTCGCCCCATTCCGTGGGCCGCGGGATGTAACCGGTGCGCAGGCCCTCGGCCTTCGCGGCGTCGAGGTCCCCGGGATGGCAGGCCACCATCATCACCTCGGACGGGTCCAGCCGCAGTGCGGCGCAGGCGGCGCGGTAGACCTCGGGCTTCGGCTTGTAGTCCTGCGCGATCTCCGCCCCCAGCACGCAGTCCCAGGGCAGGTCGGCGAAGCGCCCCAGGTGGGTCATCAGCGCGATGGAGCCGTTGGAACAGGGCGCGATGGGCGCCAGGGCCTTCAGCCGCCGCAGCCCCAGGTGCACGTCCGGCCAGGGCGGCAGACGCTCCCACGCCCGGGCCAGCGCGAACAGCTCGTCATCGTCGAACCGGTCGGCGAAGCCATGATCGCCCAGCATCGCCTCCAGCGTCTCGCGATGCAGGTCGTCGAGCGCCACGTACCCCCGCTCCCCGGCCCGGATCGGGGCCATGGCGGGTTCGTAGAGGTTGCGCCAGGCGTCGGCCAGCGCGTCCCAGTCGGCGGTGACGCCCTTCGCCCCCAGCGCCTCCTCCAGCGCCAGCGCGACGCCGGTGCGCCAGTCGACGCAGGTGCCGAACACGTCGAAGATGAAGGCCGAGGGCCGCTCCCCCGCCATCGCCGCGTCGCCGCCCGCGCGCCCGGGCGCAAGGCCGGTCCCGGTGCGGGCGCCGTCCGCGGGGGCCACGGGCGTCGCCGCCCCGGTCCCGCCCTCGCCCGCCGGGCCGTCCGCTTCCAGCGCCGTTTCGCCGCCCATGCCCCCGGTCATCTCACATCCCCCCGATGGGGCCGCGTTCGCCGCCGGTCTGGGCGCGGTCGAGCAGGATGTGGTCGAGGATCACGCAGGCCATCATCGCCTCGCCCACCGGCACGGCGCGCACGCCGACGCAGGGGTCATGGCGGCCCTTGGTGACGATCTCCGCCGCCGCGCCGCCCTTGGTGATGGTCCGGCGGGGCGTGAGGATCGAGGAGGTCGGCTTGACCGCGAAGCGCGCCACCACCGGCTGCCCGGTGGAGATGCCGCCGAGGATCCCGCCCGCGTGGTTGGAGGTGTAGCGCCAGCCGCCCGCGTTATCGGGCAGGATCTCGTCCGCGTTCTCTTCGCCCGTCAGGGCGGCGGCCTCGAAGCCGGCGCCGATCTCGACGCCCTTCACGGCATTGATGGTCATCAGCGCGCCCGCAAGATCGCTGTCGAGCTTGGCGTAGATCGGCGCGCCGATCCCCTCGGGGACGTTCTCGGCCACCAGCTCGATCACCGCGCCCACGGACGACCCGGACTTGCGGTAGGCGTCGAGATGCACGGGCCATTCCTCGGCCGCCCTGGCGTCGGGGACCCAGAGCGGGTTCTGGTCCACCACGTCCCAGTCGAAATTGGCGCGGTCGATCTTGTGCGGCCCCATCTGCACGAGGCAGCCGCGGATGCTCAGCCCCGGCGCGAGCCTGGCCAGCGCCGCCCGCGCGATCCCGCCCGCGGCCACCCGCGCCGCGGTTTCACGCGCCGAGGACCGCCCGCCGCCGCGATAGTCGCGGATGCCGTATTTGCGCCAATAGGCGAGGTCGGCATGGCCGGGGCGGAACTTCTCCATGATCTCGGAGTAGTCCTTGGACCGCTGGTCGGTGTTCTCGATCATCAGCTGGATCGAGGTCCCGGTGGTCACCCCCTCGAACACGCCCGAGAGGATCTTCACCCGGTCGGGCTCGTTGCGCTGGGTCATGTAGCGGTTCTGGCCCGGGCGGCGCTTGTCGAGCCAGACCTGGATCTCGTCCTCGGTGATCGGGACGCCCGGCGGCACGCCGTCGACGGTGGCGCCGAGCGCGGGGCCATGGGACTCGCCCCAGGTCGTGACGCGGAAGATGTGACCGAAGCTGTTGAACGACATGAGGGCCCTCCGTGGTTGGGGCCGGTTTAACGTGTTGCGGGGGGCGCTGGAAGGGGGCGGAAAGGGATGCACGAACGAGCATGCTCAAAGCGTGCTTGACGCATACCCGAATCTCATGCATACACGATGCATGCACTAAACGTGCTCAACTCTCTACAGGAGACACACCATGACCGACCAACGCTTTTTCGCTGAATGCCGCTCCCTCGCCGAAGTGTCCGCTGTGGCCGCCCTTCTCGAAAAGATGCGCAGCGCGTCGCCCGTACTGGAAGACGCCTCCATCGCCGACCGTATCCTCGACAGCTTCGATACCTCTCCGGTCAATGAGGCGCGCAGGCTGCTGCTCAAATGCCTCCTGGACGCGGACCCGGCCGATTGGGTGGAGTTCACCTCGATCCGTGCGGCCTTCCTCGATGCGGGTCTCGACGACAGCACGGCGCAGGGCGCGCTGACCTACCTGTCCTGGCAGATGAAGGAGCACCTGACCGAGGCCGACCTCGCCGGGCTGAACAAGCCGATCGAGGCGCTTGCCGAGCGACGCCGGATCAGCGGCGCCATCCGCTACCGGCTCACCGATGCGGGACGCGAGGCGGTCGCGCAGCTGCTCGGATGATGCGGCCCTCAGCTGGGGCGGTGATGGAAAATCCGCCCCAGCGCGTTCAGCAGCAGTTGCGCGGCCAGCACCTGAGTCGTCTCGGTCGGGTCATAGGCCGGGGCGACCTCGACCAGGTCCATGCCCACGATCCGGTTGCGCTGCGCCAGCGCGTCGATGAACTCCAGCCCCTCGTAATAGAGGAACCCTCCGTGCGAGGGCGTGCCCGTGCCCGGCGCGATGGAGGGGTCGAACCCGTCGATGTCGATGGTCAGGTAGACGCGCGCGCCCTCGGGGACGCGGGCGGCGACGGCCTCCATGCCCAGGGCCCGCGCCTGCCGCACGGAAAGAATGTCCGAGCCCATGCGGCGCGCGTCCTCGTACCCCTCGCGGGCGGTGGAGGAGACGTTGCGGATCCCCACCTGGGTCAGGCCGGTGACGTAGTCCTTCTCGGCCGCGCGGCGCATCGGGTTGCCATGGCCGCGGGTGACGCCGTGGCGGCTGTCCACGAAGTCGAGATGCGCGTCGATCTGCACCACATGGATCGGGTCCTGGCCGGCGAACGCCTCGATGCAGGGGATGGTGATGGAATGATCCCCGCCGATGGTCACCGGCAGCGCGCCCGCCGCCAGGATCGCCTCGACGCCTGCGCGGATATTGGCGTGGGAGGCGATCGTGTCGGTGTGGATGATGTCCGCATCGCCGACATCCACGATGCGCGGGCCGCCCTCGGACGCCGGCGGCAGGTAGGTGACGTCGTCCTCGTGGTCATAGGCCCCGGCATGGCCGAAGGAGAACAGCGTCGACGCCTCGCGGACCGAGCGGGGGCCGAAGCGGGCGCCGGGGCGGAACTGGGTGCCGCCGTCGAAGGGCGCGCCGAGGATGCAGGCGTCGGCGTCGATGGCGCTCCAGTCCGGCTGGATCGGGAACTTGCCGAAAGAGGCGATGCCGGTGAAGGGCAGGTTCAGGCGGCCGCGGTCGTAGTCGTTCATGGGGGCTCCGGGGATGGACGGGACGGCGAAGCGTCGCCCGGCGGCGGGGGCGGGTCAAGCGCCCGCCCATAGGCCGCCAGGCGCCCGAGCAGCGCGGCGACCGGGGCGACGAGGATGGCGACGATCAGCAGCTCCGCCTCGCCGTCCAGGCGGTCGAGGCGGATGTCGAAGACCGCCATCCCGAACACCGCCGCCGCGGGCGCCGAGAGCGCCGGAAGCGCCGCGGCCCCGCGCAACCCCGCCCAGTGGCAGAGCCAGAGCGCGGGCCAGAACCCGGCCGCCGCCGCCGCGCCCCAGGCGACCAGGCCGACGGAGACGAGGAACACCCAGACCCCGACCAGCTCGCCCGCCTCGGACAGGTTGACGGAATTGCCGAGCGCGATCCCCGCGCAGATCCCCGTCGCCTGCAGCCCCGCGCCCGCGAGGGCGAAGACCCCCGCGCCCAGCAGGCTGCGTGGAAGGCTGGCGCGTCGGTCCGACCTGATCCAACCCATGGCGGCGCTCCTTTCCGCGTTGCCCCGTGCTTTCGCCTGCATGACCTGCATTCGGGGCGGCCCAAAGGCGCGGGTGCGAAGACTTCCGGGCGCGCCCGGCGCCGATCCGCTCGATTTCCCGGCGCCGTCCCCTAGGTCATGGGTCGTCGCCGCCGCGCAGCAGGTCTTCCCAAGGGGCCCCGGCGCGGCGATCCGCGGCGAGGCGCATGTTCCGGGGACGCCCCCGGGCCCGTCGCCGCGCCGCCCCAATGGCCGCCGCCGCCGCAGGCGCGGCCGCAAGGCAAGGAGAGAGCGAGATGAACTGGGATGTGGTGAAAGGCAACTGGAGCCAGCTGAAGGGCCAGGTGCAGTCCGAATGGGGCAAGCTGACCGATGACGAGGTCGCGCAGGCCGAGGGCGACAAGGACAAGCTGGTCGGCCTGATCCAGGAGAAATACGGCTATGCCAAGGACGAGGCCGAGCAGAAGCTCGACGCGTTCTTCAAGAAGGCGAGCTGACCGAGGCGTCATCGCGCTGGAAGGGGGGGCGGTCCGAAAGGGCCGCCCCCTTTCGCGTCTCAGGGCTCGGGCGCAGGCGCCGATTTCAGCATGCCGTACATCACGAAGGCCGCGCACAGCCCGCCGGGCTGGGTTGCCAGCAGCAGCAGCCAGAGCCCCGTCGGGTCTGCGGCGAAGCCAAGCGTCACGTCCACGGAGCCCTCCGTGGTCAGCTCCACAACGGAGAACAAGGCCGCCAACCCCAGCGGCGGCGCCGCGATGCCGCGCGCCGCCATCAGCAGCCCTCCCGCCAGGCCCGGCCCCGGCAGACGGGCGATGAGGGGCGCGCCGATCCAGCGCAGACCGGCCCACCAGAGCGGCAGCGGCAGCAGGAGGATGGGGAGCAGCTCAAGCGGCCTGAACGACAGCTCGCGCAGGCCCCAGATGACCATCGCCATGGATCCGAACACCATCACCAAGCCGCCGCCCGACAGCATCAGCGCCCAGACCAGCCCGACGACGGCGGCGGCGCGGAGGTCCCGCTTTTCGGTCGTGTTCGTCGCCCTGCCCCCGGTCACTCGAACACCGAGGCGTCCGGCAGCGGCCGCCGCCCCTGCGCCCAGTCGCCATAGATCATCTCGCGCAGCACCGCGCCCGCGACCGGGGCCGCCGCGACCGCCGAGACCGACAACAGGGTCATCGTCTCAGAGCCCCCTTCGGCCCATGTCAGAAGCGCCGCCAACGGGATGGCCGAGACAAGCGCGGCGAGCGGCAGCGCTGCGGCGCCGCGCCACCCCGCCCGATGCAACAGCGGCGCCGCCGGCGTTCCCACGATCAGGGTCACCGCGCCCCAGGGGGCGAGGCCGAAGATGGTGAAGAATGCGGCGAGGCTCACGAGCCCCTTGACGTCCCCGACATAGACGAACCCGAACAGGTGTTTTCCGGCGATGGAGCACACGACGAAGAGGACGCCCTGCGCCAGCGACCCCGCCGCCGCGCCGAGGAAGATCCCCAGCGCCAGCCAGCGCGGCTTCAGGCGCAGATCGGAGGTCTGGGCCGCGCGCCCGGGCGGATGCCTGTTCTCGGTTTGCTCGGTGGTCATCCCGGCCCTTCCCGCAATCCTGCGGCGCAGCCTCGCCCACGCGCGCGGCCCGGGTCAATGCGCCCCGTTCGCGGGGAGGGAGGGGGAGCGCGAGGGGGGCTGACGCACTGCGTCAGCGGGCCGCGTATCCCCTCCCTCCCCCTCGCATTCCGGGCGCGCCGGCCCCGCCGGGGCGCACCCCCTACGCCCCCCCCACGCATGCAAACGGGGCGGCGGACCCCCACGGCCCGCCGCCCCGCTCCTCGTCACCCCCAGCCGCGCCGGAGCCTCCGGCGCGCTGATCCTGCCCGGTCCGTCAGACCGAGAGCTTCTTCTGCACCTCGGTCTCGACCAGGTCCGCCTTGGGCCCGGCGATCACCGCCTCGCCGCGGTCGAGCACCATCACCTCGTCCGCCAGCGCCCAGGCGAATTCGAAATACTGCTCCACCAGCACGATGGCGATGTCGCCCTTGGCGCGCAGAACCTCGATGGCGCGGCCGATATCCTTGATGATCGAGGGCTGGATGCCCTCGGTCGGCTCGTCGAGGATCAAGAGCCGCGGACGCGTCACCAGCGCCCGGCCGATGGCGAGCTGCTGCTGCTGGCCGCCCGAAAGGTCGCCGCCGCGGCGGCCGAGCATCGATTCCAGCACCGGGAACAGGTCGAAAATCTCCCGCGGGATGTAGCGGTCCTTGCGCGCCAGCGGGGCGAAGCCGGTTTCCAGGTTTTCCTTCACCGTCAGCAGCGGGAAGATCTCCCGCCCCTGCGGGACGATGGCGAGGCCCCGGCGCGCCCTCTCGTGCGGGCGCATGGAGGAGATGCTGGTCCCCTCCCAGGTGATGTCGCCGCCGGTGATTTTCTCCTGCCCGATGATGGCGCGCATCAGGGACGTCTTGCCGACCCCGTTCCGGCCCATCACGCAGGTGACCTTGCCCGGCTGGGCCTTCAGCGCGACCTTCTTGAGGGCCTGCGCGGCGCCGTAATGGAGGTCCAGGTTGGTGCAGTCGAGCATGTCAGCGTCCCAGGTAGCTTTCGATGACGGCGGGGTTCTTCGAGACCTGCTCGAGGCTCCCCTCCGCCAGGACCGAGCCTTCGTTCAGCACGGTCACCTTCACGCCGAGCGCCTCGACGAATTCCATGTCATGTTCGACGACGACGACCGTGCGCTCGCCCGCGATCTCGCGCAGAAGCTTGGCGGTCTCCATCGTCTCGGCGTCGGTCATGCCCGCGGCGGGCTCGTCCACCAGCAGGACCTTGGGGTCCTGCGCCAGCAGCATCCCGATCTCCAGCCACTGCTTCTGGCCGTGCGACAGGGCCGAGGCGAGCTCGTCGCGGCGGCCCTCGAGCCGGATCAGCGCCAGAAGCTCGTCGATCCGGGCCTGCTCCTTGGCCGTGCGCGTGGCGAAGAGCATGTCGAACACGCCGCGCTTCTGGTCGAGGCTCAGCAGGATGTTGTCCTCGACGGTGTGCGTCTCGAACACCGTCGGCTTCTGGAACTTGCGCCCGATCCCGAGGCGCGCGACCGAGGCCTCGTCCTCCTTGGTCAGGTCGATCTCGCCGTTGAACAGGACGTCGCCCTCATCGGGCCGGGTCTTGCCGGTGATGATGTCCATCATCGTGGTCTTGCCCGCCCCGTTGGGGCCGATGATGGCGCGCATCTCGCCCTTCTGAAGCACCAGGGCGAGGTTGTTGATCGCCTTGAAGCCGTCGAAGGTCTTGTTCACGCCGTCGAGGTAGAGGATCGAATTCGCAGCCTGCACGGTCATCGCATCACTCCATTCATTCCGCGGGCTTCGCCTGGGGCGAACCCTTGCCGGACCGGAAGCCGCCCTGCATGAAGGGCAGCCCCCCGAGAACGCCCTTGGGCAGGAAGAGCGTGACGCCGATGAACAGCGCGCCCAGGGCGAAGAGCCAGTAGTCGGGAAGGATCCCGGTGAAGAGGGTCTTGGCCGCGTTCACGAGGATCGCGCCCACGACGGCGCCGACCAGCAGCCCCCTGCCCCCGACGGCGACCCAGATCACGATCTCGATGGAGTTCGCAGGCGCGAATTCGCCGGGGTTGATGATGCCCACCTGCGGCACGTAGAGCGCGCCCGCGACCCCGGCGAGCATGGCCGAGAGGGTGAAGACGAAGAGCTTGTAGCCCTCGACCCGGTAGCCGAGGAACCGCGCGCGGCTCTCGGAATCGCGGATCGACACCAGGATCTTGCCCGCGCGGCTCGCGACGACGACGCGGCACACGAGGTAGCCGAGCGCCAGCGCGATGGCGGAGGCGACGAAGAGGCCGGCGCGCGTCTCGGGCGCCTGCAGATCGAACCCCAGCACATCCTTGAAGTCGGTCAGCCCGTTATTGCCGCCAAAGCCCATGTCGTTGCGGAAGAAGGCGAGCAGCAGCGCATAGGTCATCGCCTGGGTGATGATCGACAGGTACACGCCCGTCACCCGCGACCGGAAGGCGAGGAAGCCGAACACGAAGGCGAGCAGCCCCGGCACCACCATGGCCATGAGGGCGGCGAACCAGAACATGTCGAAGCCGAGCCAGAACCAGGGCAGCTCCTGGTAGTTCAGGAACACCATGAAGTCCGGCAGCTCGGGGTTGCCGTAGACGCCGCGGGGGCCGATCTCGCGCATCAGGTGCATGCCCATGGCATAGCCCCCGAGGGCGAAGAACGCGCCGTGCCCGAGGGACAGGATCCCCGCATAGCCCCAGATCAGGTCGACCGACAGCGCGAGCAGCGCGTAGCACAGGTACTTGCCGAACAGCGCGACCATGTAGTTGGGCACGTGCAAGGCCGTCCCCGGCGCCTGGGTGAGGTTGAGGATCGGCACCGCCGCCGCGAAGACGGCCAGCACCACGAGGAAGACGTAGGATCGTGCGTCGAGAGATTTCAGCAGCATGGGGTCACTCCACCGCGCGGCCCTTGAGCGCGAACAGGCCCCGGGGCCGGCGCTGGATGAAGAGGATGATGAAGATCAGCACCAGGACCTTGCCGAGCACGGCGCCCGCGTAAGGCTCGAGGAACTTGTTGACGATGCCGAGGGTGAAGGCCCCCGCGAAGGCGCCCCAGAGGTTGCCGACCCCGCCGAAGACCACGACCATGAAGCTGTCCACGATGTAGCCCTGCCCGAGGTTCGGGGAGACGTTGTCGATCTGGCTCAGCGCCACGCCCGCGAGGCCCGCGATCCCGGCGCCGAGGCCGAAGGTCATCGCGTCCACCCAGCCGGTCTTCACGCCCATCGCGTCGGCCATCTTGCGGTTCTGCGTGACCGCCCGCATCTGCAGACCCATCGGGGTCTTCTTCAGGATCGCCTGCAGCAGCAGGAACACCGCCAGCGCGAAGACGAGGATCCAGAGCCGGTTCCAGGTGATGGTCATCTGCCCGAGCTCGAAGGCGCCCGACATCCAGTCGGGGTTGCCGACCTCCTGGTTTGTCGGGCCGAAGATGGTGCGCACGGCCTGCTGCAGGATCAGCGACACGCCCCAGGTGGCGAGCAGCGTTTCCAGCGCGCGGCCATAGAGGTAGCGCACCACGCCCCGCTCGATCGCCACGCCGATGGCGCCGGAGATGAGGAAGGCGAGCGGCGCGGCGATCACCAGCGAGGCGCCGAACAGCTCGGGCGCGTTGTTGCGGATGATCTCCTGCACCACGTAGGTCGTGTAGGCGCCGATCATCACCAGCTCGCCATGGGCCATGTTGATGACCCCCATGACGCCGAAGCTGATCGCGAGGCCGATGGCCGCCAGCATCAGCACCGAGCCGAGCGAGACGCCGTACCAGATGTTCTGACCGAGGTCCCAGAGCGCCTTGGACTGCTCGATCAGCTCCTTGGCGCGGACCGCGGCGGCGGCGACCTCCGCGTCCTCGTTCTCGAGCTGGGCGTTGATGAGGGCGAGCGAGGACAGCGCCCCCTCCGCGCCCAGCCGGTCGAGCGCGGCGACCTTCTGGTCGGTCCCGAGATCGGAGACCAGGACGGCGGCGGCGCGGGCGGTGCCCATGGCGGCGCGCACGCCGTCGTCGGCCTCGGTCGCGAGGGCCGCGTCGAGCGCCTCGATCATCTCGGGATCGGGCGCCTTCAGCAGGTTCTCGGCCGCGAGCAGCCGCTTGTCGGGGTCCTGCGAGCCGAGGGTCAGCTGCGCGACCGCGGCGCGGATGGCGCGGCGCAGGCTGTTGTTGACCCGGACCTTGGAGCCGTCGCGGCGGCCGATCTCTCCGATCGTCTCGCCGGTGATGGCGTCATAGGCGGTGTAGGTCCGGTCGGCATAGACGACGCGGACGACCTGGTCATTGGACTTGAGCTGCTGCAGCTCGCCCTCGCCGAGCGCGGTCAGCACGCCCACGGCGCGGTCGTCGCCGGTGGCGGCGATGGCTTCGATGACCGCCTCGCGGTCGCCGTAATTTCCGTCGGGAAGCTGCGCGACGAGCGCTTCGAGCGCCCCGTCTTCGGCCTGGGCCTGGGCCGCGACGGGCGCGGCCAGCATTCCCAGGACCCAGACGAGCGCGAGCGCGATGCGGCGGAGCGGTGTCATGTGTATCGCCTTGTGCCCTGCGGCGCGGTGGAAGGACCGGCCCGGCGGGGGCTGCGCGCCCCGGGGCCGGTCCCCGCGCCCCTCGGCGCCCCTCGCCCCTGATCGGAGGCGCGCCGAAAGATGAGGCCCCGGTCCGCGCGGGGAGGAGACGCGCGGGCGGGGCGGGGTGACGGGGGGCGCGGGCGCCCCCCCGTCAGCTTGGGATCGCCGGGCCCGGGGGCCCGACGCTCAGCAGGCGCCGATCACTGGCCTTTACCGCCGCACTGGCCGGTCTCGACGTTGAAGTTCCCGCAGGACATCGGCGCGCGCCAGTCGGAGATCAGGACCGAGGATTCCGGCAGGTAGTCGGACCAGGCGTCGCCCACGACGAGGCCGGGGGTCTCCCACACGGTCTCGAGCATGCCGTCGGCCTGGATCTCGCCGACCAGCACCGGCTTGGTGATGTGGTGGTTCGGCATCATCGAGGAGTAGCCGCCGGTCAGGTTCGGCACGGACACGCCGACGATGCTGTCGATCACCGCGTCGGGATCGGTGGTGCCGGCCGCCTCGACCGCCTTCACCCACATGTTGAAGCCGATGTAGTGGGCTTCCATCGGGTCGTTGGTCACGCGCTCTTCCGAGCCGATGAAGGACTGCCAGGCCTCGATGAAGGCGTCGTTGGCCTCGGACTCGGCGGTCATGAAGTAGTTCCAGGCGGCCAGGTGGCCGACCAGCGGGCCGGTGTCGAGGCCGGCGAGCTCTTCCTCGCCCACCGAGAAGGCGACGACGGGAATGTCTTCGGCCGAGATGCCCTGGTTGGCCAGTTCCTTGTAGAACGGCACGTTGGCGTCGCCGTTGATGGTGGACACCACCGCGGTCTTCTTGCCGGCCGAACCGAAGGCCTTGATGTCGGACACGATCGTCTGCCAGTCGGAGTGCCCGAACGGCGTGTAGTTGATCATGATGTCTTCTTCGGCGACGCCCTTCGACTTCAGGTACGCCTCGAGGATCTTGTTGGTCGTGCGCGGGTACACGTAGTCGGTGCCGGCCAGGACCCAGCGGGTGACGTCCTCGTTCTCCATCAGGTAGTCGACGGCGGGGATGGCCTGCTGGTTCGGGGCTGCGCCGGTGTAGAACACGTTGCGCTGGGATTCCTCACCCTCGTACTGCACCGGGTAGAACAGGAGGCTGTTCAGCTCCTCGAACACCGGCAGGACCGACTTGCGCGACACCGAGGTCCAGCAGCCGAACACGGCCGAGACCTTGTTGACCTCGATCAGCTCGCGCGCCTTCTCGGCGAAGAGCGGCCAGTCGGAGGCCGGGTCGACGACGACGGCCTCGAGCTTCTTGCCCAGCACGCCGCCCTTCTTGTTCTGCTCCTCGATCAGCATGAGCATGACGTCCTTGAGCGTCGTCTCGGAGATCGCCATGGTGCCGGAGAGCGAGTGCAGGATGCCGACCTTGATGGTGTCTTCCTGGGCGGCCGCGCCCGAGGTCAGCGCGGTGGTGGCGGCGAGGCCCAGAAGGGCGTTGCGAAGGATTTTCATGTGTCACTCCTGCCGCGGATCTCTTGCGCCCGGCGCGGCGCGTCTTGCGCGCTGCACGAAGACCGCTATGTGGTGCGGCCTGAAGCGGGCGGATCCGCTCTGTTTGCTTCATGCGCGGCGGGAACCTTGCGATTGGACCCGTGGAGTTCTCGTCGCGCGCCCGGCCCGCCTCCCCCCTCATCGCGAAGGCTCCTCGGTCCCGGCGAGGTCAAGTGAGACCCCGCCGCCGCTTCGCTGCAAGCGCGAAGGACCCGGAAACGGTCACTTTGCGGGACATGATTAAATTTTGTTCAGTTCAGCCCCGCTGAATGGGAAAGTTTGAGCACGCCAACCGACTCCCCGGCGCCTATAGTTGAGGCGAAACGAGGGAGCGAAGCGCCCCATGGGCATGATCGAGACGATCCAGGGTCAAAAACCGACGGAAATTCCCGCCGACGCGCCGAAACAGCCGCGCGCGGTGGGCGAAGCGCGCGTGGGCGCAGGGGCGGAGTCGCGCCTGAAAGACCTGCGCCAGGCGGGCTGCTGCAAGGCGCTGCTGCCGATGACGGCGGGCCCCGGGCTCGACGCCGTGCTGGTCAACACCGCGGGCGGCATCACCGGCGGCGACCGCATCCTGTGGGGCGGCGCGGCGGCCGGGGGCGCGCGGCTGACGCTGACCACCCAGGCCTGCGAGCGCGGATATCGCGCCCAGCCCGGCGAATCGGGCGAGGTGCGGGCCGAGCTTTCGGTCGCCGATGGCGGGCGAATCGACTGGCTGCCGCAGGAGACGATTCTCTTCGACCATTGCGCCCTGTCGCGCCGCTTCGACGCGGCGCTGGAAGGGGACGCCGCGCTCCTCGCCTGCGAATCCGTCCTGTTCGGCCGCGCCGCGATGGGAGAGCGGCTGGAGGCGGTGGAATTCACCGACGCCTGGCGCGTGCGCCGGGACGGAAAGCTGGTCTTCGCCGACACGCTGCGCCTCTCGGGCCCCGACGCGCTGGGGCGCGCCTTCTGCCTGGACGGCGCCGGCGCCTGCGCCACGATCCTGCTGGCCGCCCCCGGCGCCGCGGACATGGAGCGGGGCGCGCGCGAGGCGCTCGGCGACGCCCCCGGCGCGGGGCTGAGCCTGGTCGCCGACGATATTCTCGTGGCGCGGCTTCTCGCCCCTTCCGGTTTCGCCCTGCGCCGCCGCATGATCCCGCTGCTGGCCGCCCTTCGCGGCGCGCCGCTGCCGAAAGTCTGGACTCTGTAAGGACCTGCCCGATGAACCTGAGCCCGCGTGAAAAAGAAAAGCTGCTGGTCGCCATGGCCGCCGAGGTGGCCCGCAAGCGCCTCGCCCGCGGCGTGAAGCTCAACCACCCCGAGGCGATCGCCCTGATCACCGATTTCGTGGTCGAGGGCGCGCGCGACGGCAAGTCCGTGAGCTACCTGATGGAGGCGGGCGCGGCGGTGATCCACCGGGCCCAGTGCATGGAGGGCGTCCCCGAGATGATCCACGAAGTGCAGGTCGAGGCCACCTTCCCCGACGGCACCAAGCTGGTGACCGTCCACCACCCGATCCGCTGAGCCGATGGTGAAGCTGATCCTGAAGGCCGGGGGGGATCATCCGATCTCGTTCTGCGACTGCGATCCGCAGGCGGATTTCGCGGTCGCCACCTCAGGGCAGCTCGACTGCCCCTGGTGCGGCTGCGGCTGGCTTTTCACCTGCTCGCGCTGCCGGCGCGCCTTCACCTGGGGCGTGGTCGCCGACAGCACCCGAACCGCCGAGGAGGTCGCGCGCCATCTCGCCGGGCTCGGCCCGGACGACGCCGTCGGCGCCGAGGACCGCGAGGAATACGAGTGGCTGGAGCACGGGCTGCGGGACCTCGCCCCGGGGACCCGCGTTGTCCTGCTGGACGGCGGGATCCTGCCGCTGGACGAGCCGGTGGACCTGCATGGCTGGATGTCCCGCCACCGGTTCGACCGGCTGCCCCATCTCGACGCGCCCTCCGCCGCGGCGCTGGATGCGCTGTTTGGCGACAAGACCTATTGGCTGGAGCGGGCGCATCACGACGCCGCCACTTCCGACACCAACTGAAGAATGTCGATCAAGGACCTGAAGATGAAAGCTTTCGCCGTCGCCCTGATCCTCGCCCCCGCCGCCGCGCTGGCCCATGGCGGGCCTCAGGGGCACGCCCATCCCCACGGGCTGGAGGGCGCGGCCCTCGTCGCCCTCGCCATGGCCGGCTTCGCCGCCTGGCGCTTCATCAAACGCTGAGCAGGAGACGCGCCATGCTGGTTCCCGGACAGATCATCCCCGCGGAAGGCGAGATCACGCTGAACGCAGGCGCCGAGGCGATCACGCTCGAGGTCGCCAACACCGGCGACCGGCCGGTGCAGGTCGGCTCCCACTACCATTTCGCCGAGACCAACGAGGGCCTCGCCTTCGACCGCGCCGCCGCGCGCGGCATGCGCCTCGACATCCCCGCCGGCACCGCCGTGCGGTTCGAGCCGGGCCAGACCCGCGAGGTGAACCTGATCCCCATCGGCGGCGCGCGCCGCATCTACGGCTTCAACCAGGCCGTGATGGGGGCGCTGTAAGCCCCATGGCCCTCGTGGAAGTGCGCAACGACTACGCCGTCTCGCCCGACGCGCTGTGGGACGTGACGACCGATTACGCCAAGCTCGCGCTGCTGAACGCGGGCATGGTCGCGATGCGCAACATCCCCACCGGGCGGCTGGCGACGGGCGATGACTTCACCTGCGAGGTCTCGCTCTTCGGCCTGCTGCCCTGGCAGCCCTACCGCATCCGCATCCGCGAGGTGAACGACGCCGGGCGCTTCTTCCTGTCCGAGGAAGACGGCTCGGGCGTCGACATGTGGCGGCACCGCTCCTCGGTCATCGCGACCGAGGGCGGCGCCGCGCTCATCGACCGGATCGAGATCGAGGCGGGCTGGAAAACCGCACTCGTCGCCCGCTGGGCGACCCTTCTGTATCGCCGCCGGCACCCCGCACGACTGCGGCTGCTCGGCCTCGCCTGAACCTGGGAAGACCTGCCATGCCCGCCACCATCTCCCGCGCCGAATACGCCGCCATGTATGGCCCCACCACCGGGGACAAGCTGCGGCTCGCCGATACCGAGCTTTTCATCGAGGTTGAGAAAGACCTGACAACCTACGGAGAAGAGGTGAAGTTCGGCGGCGGCAAGGTGATCCGCGACGGCATGGGCCAGGCCCAGGCGACCCGCGCCGAGGGGGCCGTGGACACGGTCATCACCAACGCGCTGATCGTGGACCATACCGGCATCTACAAGGCCGATGTGGGCCTGAAGGACGGGCGCATCGCCGCCATCGGCAAGGCGGGCAACCCCGACACCCAGCCGGGCGTCGACATCATCGTCGGCCCGGGCACCGAGGTGATCGCGGGCGAGGGCCGGATCCTCACCGCCGGGGGCTTTGACAGCCACATCCACTTCATCTGCCCGCAGCAGATCGAGGACGCGCTGCATTCGGGCCTGACCACCATGCTCGGCGGCGGCACGGGCCCGGCGCATGGCACGCTGGCCACCACCTGCACCCCCGGGCCCTGGCATATCGGGCGGATGATCCAGGCCCTCGACGGCGTGCCCATGAACATCGGCCTCGCCGGCAAGGGCAACGCGTCCCTGCCCGGCGCGCTGGAGGAGATGGTCAAGGGCGGCGCCTGCGCGCTGAAGCTGCACGAGGATTGGGGGACGACGCCCGGCGCCATCGACTGCTGCCTCTCGGTCGCCGACGACATGGACGTGCAGGTGATGATCCACACCGACACGCTCAATGAATCCGGTTTCGTAGAGAACACCGTCAAGGCCCTGAAAGGGCGCACGATTCACGCCTTCCATACCGAGGGCGCGGGCGGCGGACACGCCCCGGACATCATCAAGATCTGCGGCGAAGAGAACGTCCTGCCGTCCTCCACCAACCCCACGCGCCCCTTCACGGTGAACACGCTCGAAGAGCATCTCGACATGCTGATGGTCTGCCATCACCTGTCGAAATCGATCCCCGAGGACGTGGCCTTCGCGGAATCCCGGATCCGGCGCGAGACCATCGCGGCCGAGGACATCTTGCACGACATGGGCGCGTTCTCGATCATCGCCTCGGATTCGCAGGCCATGGGGCGCGTGGGCGAGGTGCTGATCCGCACCTGGCAGACCGCCGACAAGATGAAGCGCCAGCGCGGCCGCCTCTCGGAAGAGGTTGGCGACAATGACAATTTCCGCGTTCGCCGCTATATCGCCAAGTACACGATCAACCCGGCGATCGCGCATGGCATGTCCTCGCAGATCGGCTCCATCGAGGTCGGCAAGCGCGCGGATCTCGTGCTGTGGAACCCGGCCTTCTTCGGCGTGAAGCCCGAGATGGTGCTGCTGGGCGGGATGATCGCGGTGGCGCAGATGGGCGATCCGAACGCCTCGATCCCGACGCCGCAGCCGGTCTATTCGCGCCCGATGTTCGGCGCGATGGGCCGCGCGGTGGAGCGCTCGGCGGCGATCTTCACCAGCCAGGCGGCGGTGGATGGCGGCCTGCGCGAGAGCCTCGGGGTGGCGAAGGAGCTGGTCGCGATCTCCAACGTGCGCGGCGGGATCGGCAAGTCGGCGATGCAGCTGAACGCCGAATGCCCGGAGATCGAGGTGCACCCGGAGACGTATGAGGTGCGTGCGAATGGCGAGCTTCTGACCTGCGAGCCGGCGAAGGTGCTGCCGATGGCGCAGCGGTATTTTATGTTCTGAGGGGCGCAATGCGAAATTACGCGTTTATTGACGGTGAATTTCTCAACAAACTCGTCGAAAAGGTTTCTGAGGAATTTAATGTTGAAATTTCGAAATCAGGTGGAAGCACTGAGTTTACACTTTATGAATCGAAACTCTGCAACGCCTCAGAACGCGTTTTTTACTATGACGCATATCCTGAAAGCGCCCAAGACTCCCCCGAATTTCACAGAAAAGAAGCAGAGTTCCGCCGAATATCGGCACAGAAAGGGTGTTTCGTGCGGCCCGCACTGACAAGACGAGGGCGGAGAAGGGAGCAAAAGGGCGTCGATGTGCTCCTAGCCGTCGAATGCCTACAACACGCGCTCAGAGGAAATATAGACGGCGCGCAAATTTTTACATCTGATATGGACTTTTTCCCACTTCTTGAAGCGCTTCAAAACTCCAAAACGCGTACCGCACTTTACTACGATCCAGATCGCACAAATCCAGACCTTATCAGCGTAGCTGATGTATCAATACCGCTGAGTAGCGCCAACATAATCATGGGGTCAAACCTAACCCCTGGATACAGCCAATCAAGCTTTGACATCAAAGAGCACCTAAGACGCGGCTCCGACGTGCGACCAATTCCCCTCCCTGAGAATGCGAGCTCGGCAGTAGAAATGTTTGAAATTGAGGACAATCATGGCGACCTGCGATACTGCCTTGTAGATAAATATGACCGGTGCATTTATGCCAATTACAGATGCACTTTAGAGTCTTTAGCGAGACAGCAACTCCCTCTTAGCGATGAGTTTCTTTTGCGGAATCCATTCTAATGACCCACGCCCACACCCTCACCGCCCCCACCGCGCCCGCCGCCACCGTCACCCTCGCCTATGACGACCGCTGGCGCCGCCGCGCGCGGCTGACCACGGACGCCGGGGAATCCTTCCTCCTCGACCTGCCCGAGGCCACGGAACTCCCCCACGGCATGGCGCTCCTCCTCTCCGACGGGCGCGAGGTGCTGATCCAGGCGGCGCCCGAGCCCTGCACCGAGGTGCGCGGCCAGGACGCGACGCATCTCGCCCGCCTCGCCTGGCATCTCGGGAACCGCCACCTGCCCACGCAGATCGAGGCGGACCGGCTGACCATCCGCCGGGACAAGGTGCTCGAGGACATGCTGGCCCGGCTGGGGGCGGAGCTGACCTTCCTCTCCAAACCCTTCACCCCCGAGGGCGGCGCTTACGGCCACGGGCGCACCCATGGCCACAGCCACTCCCACGACCCGCACGAGGACCCGAACGCCCATATCCGGGCCGAGGGACCGGGCGCCGGGCACGGGCACTCCCATGATCACGCGCATGACCACGACCATCACCACGACCACGCGCACGACCATCACCACCACGGTCATTCCCACGCGCATGACCATGACCACTGAGGCCCCCGCCCGCCGGAGCCGCCCGTGAGGCTGTTCGACCCCGCCGCCCATAACGCGGCCGAGAACCGCGAGATCCACGCGGCGACCGAGATCCTCTACACCGCCGTCGATTTCACCGCGGCGGCGCTGTTCGTGATCGGCTCGGTCATGTTCTTCTCCGAGGCGTGGCAGAATGCCGGGACGTGGCTGTTCCTCGTCGGCTCGGTCTGCTTCGCCCTGAAACCCACCATCCGGCTGGCGCGGGAGCTGCACTACTGGCGCCGGGGCAAGCTGGACCGCCTTGCGGAGCGCGCCGATGACTGAGACGCAGAAATCCCCCGCCGAAGCCGCGCTGATCCTGTCGCAATGGCTGAGCTCGGGCTATCCCACCGGCGCCTTCGCCTGGTCCCACGGGCTGGAGAACGCGGTGGCGGAGGGCGCGGTGACGGACGCGGCCGCCTTCCGCGCCTTCGCCGCCGATTGCCTCGAACATGGCGCGGGGCGCTCGGACGCGATCCTGCTGGCCCATGCTTGGCGCGACCCGGCGGACGACGCCCCGGCGGAACTGGCCGAGGCGCTGGCCCCGTCGAAGGAGCGGCGGGCCGAGACGCTCGCCCTCGGGGCCGCTTTCGCCGCCGCCACCGCCGCCAGCTGGGGGCCGCGGGACCTGTCCCCCGCGCCCTACCCCGTCGCCTTCGGGCGGGCGGCCCGGGCGCATGGCATTCCGCTGGAGCTCGCCCTGCCCGCCTATCTGCAGGCCTTCGCGGCGACGCTGGCCTCCGCGGCGCAGCGGCTGGTCCCGCTGGGCCATACCGAGGCGCAGCAGGCGCTCGCCGCCCTCGCCCCCGTCGCGCTGCGGGTGGCGGCGGCGGCGGAAGGCGCCCCGCTGGACGCCGTGGGCGGCGCCGCCTTCGCCGCCGACATCGCCGCGATGCGGCACGAGGTGCAGCAGCCGCGGCTGTTCCGCTCCTGATCCCCCCTTGCCTCGGCCCCCTGCGCCGGGCCTGATGCGCGAAGACCCAAGACCCTTCGGAGACCCCACATGCCATCCCCCAACGGCCCGCTGCGCGTGGGCATCGGCGGCCCCGTCGGCGCCGGCAAGACCACCCTGACCGACCGGCTGTGCAAGGCGATGCGCGACCGCTGGTCCGTCGCCGCCATCGCGAACGACATCTACACGCGCGAGGACGCCGAGGCGCTGATGCGCTCCCAGGCGCTGCCCTCGGACCGGATCATGGCGGTGGAGACCGGCGGCTGCCCCCACACCGCGATCCGCGAGGATGCGAGCATCAACCTCGCCGCCGTGACGGAGATGCGTGCGCGGCACCCGGACCTCGACGTCATCTTCATCGAGAGCGGGGGGGACAACCTGTCGGCCACCTTCTCGCCCGAGCTGGCGGACCTGACGGTCTATGTCATCGACACGGCGGCGGGGGACGACATCCCGCGCAAGGGCGGCCCGGCGCTGACCCGCTCGGACCTGCTGGTGGTCAACAAGACGGATCTCGCGCCTTACGTGGGCGCGGATCTCGAGCGGATGAAGTCCGACAGCGCCGCGATGCGCCGCGGCCGCGGGACGGTCTTCGCGCAGCTGCGGAACGGCGTGGGCGTGGACGAGATCGTCGAGTTCATCGCCCGCGAGGGCGGCCTGTAAGGCGCTGCGCCTGGAATGACGGGCGGCGGCGCGGGATGGCGGGGGGGGGGGGGGGGGGGGGGGGGGGGGGGGGGGGGGGGGGGGGGGGGGGGGGGGGGGGGGGG
>NZ_JBOCEF010000066.1:0-22011 GCF_050586345.1 Rhodovulum sp. DZ06 | reverse complement strand
CACCCCCCCCCCCCCCCCCCCCCCCCCCCCCCCCCCCCCCCCCCCCCCCCCCCCCCCCCCCCCCCCCCCCCCCCCCCCCATCCCGCGCCGCTTTCCCTTGCCTTGGCGCCCGAAGCCGCGCCACCCTGCGCGGGAAAAGGCCGCCGCGAAGGCCGAATGACAAAAGCCGACAGGAAACGCCGCCCATGCTCACCCTCGACCCCGCCCTGTTCCGCCCCGAGGCGATCTCGGAGGAAACCGCCGCCTTCAACGCGAAGTTCGAGGCGACGCTCGCCGAGCTGCCCGCCACGCACGAGATCCCGCCCGAGGTCACCCGCGCCGCGCGCGACGCGGGCAAGGGCATCTTCCCGGCGCATGGCCCCATCGACGGCTCCGAGTGGCGCGACATCCCCGGGGGCCGCGTGCGCATCACCCCGCCGCCGGGGGACAAGGCGACGGGCGTCTACATCCATATCCATGGCGGGGGCTGGACCGTCGGCCGCCCCTCCTACCACGACGCGCTGAACCAGGAGCTGGCGCAGGCGGCGGGCTGCGCCGTGGTCTCGCTCGAATACCGCCTCGCGCCCGAGAACCCCTGGCCCGCGGGGCCGGACGACTGCCTCAATGGCGCGCTCTGGGCGCTGGACCACGCGGGGGCGGAGTTCGGGACCGACCGCTTCGCCATCGGCGGCGAGAGCGCGGGCGGCCACCTGAGCGCCGTCACCCTGCTGCGCCTGCGCGAGGCGGGGCGGGTGCACCAGGTCCGCGGCGCCATGCTGATGTACGGCGCCTTCGACCTGCGGCTGACCGCCAAGCTGCGGAACTGGGGCGAGCGCAAGCTGGTCCTCAACACCCCCGCGGTGGAATGGTTCACCGCGAACCTCACCCCCGACGCCGCGGTGCGCGACACGCCCGCCGCCTCGCCGATCCTCGCCGACCTCTCGGGCATGCCCCCGGCGCTGTTCCAGGTCGGCACCATGGACCCGCTGATGGACGACACGCTGCAGATGGCGGCGCGCTGGGCGGGGGCGGGGCTGGACGCGCGGCTCAACGTCTGGCCGGGCGGCATCCACGCCTTCGACGTGTTCGACATCGACATCGCCCGCAAGGCCCGCGCGGCGACGGCGGCGTTCCTGCGCGAGGTCTTCGCGTAAGGCCGGGGCGGGGCGAAACGGGGCGGAACGCGCCCGCGGGGCCGTCCCGCGGGCGCGAAAACCGTGGAAAACGGCCCGAAAATCTTGGCCGCGGCGGTTTACAACCGGGCGCCGAACCTCCAGCCTAAAGGGGAGCGGCCGAGCAACCCGCGCGCAGCGCGGCCTCGGAACATTCACGACCACCCCCCCCGAAAGGAACGCTGCATGACCCAGGCCAAGCCGGGCGACACTCTGCATCTTCACTACAAGGGCACGCTGGACGACGGCAGCGTGTTCGACAGCTCCGAGGGGCGCGACCCGCTCTCCTTCCAGCTCGGCGCCGGGCAGATCATCCCCGGTCTCGAGGCCGGTCTCGAGGGCATCGCGGTGGGCGAGAGCCGCACCGTGCGCGTCGAGCCCGCCGAGGCTTACGGCGAGCATGACCCGGCCCGCGTGCAGGCCGTGCCGCGCGCCGACGTGCCCGACCACATCCCCACCGATCTCGGGACGCAGCTGCAGGTGCAGACCCCGGACGGGCAGGCGGTGAACGTGGTGATCTCCGAGGTGACCGAGGACGCGATCACCCTCGACGCCAACCACCCGCTGGCCGGCAAGGCCCTGACCTTCGAGGTCGAGCTGGTGGCGATCGCCTGATCGCGCTCGCCCGCCGGGACGCTCCCGGCGCGGCCACGCACGGAAAAAGGCCCCGGCGGCGTGGACGCGCCGCCGGGGCCTTTCGCGTTTCTGCGCGGGGGGGCGCGCCCGCCCGCGCCGCGGCCGGGGCGGCGCGCCCCCCGCCGAAGGACGGCCCGGCCGCAGGCCGGCGCCGCCCGGAGGCTTCGCGGGACGCCTGGAACCCGGGCGCGGCCCGCGGGGCGCGAAACGCCCGGGACGGCCCCGTCAGTCCTGCGCCTTCAGCTCCTCGAACGGCACCATGACATGCTCGGCGAAGGCCGGGCGGGCGCAGAGGCGCTTGTAATAGGCGTCGAGGTTGGGCGTGTCCGTGGGCCGCTCCACCGGCATCTCGTACCAGCGATAGAGCATGTGCCCCATCATGATGTCGGCCCAGGTGAAGGTCTCCCCCGCCAGCCACGGCCCGTCGCCGATCCGGGCGTCCGCCAGCCGCGCCTCGGCGCTCGCGGCGGCCACGAGGCGCGCGACCTCGGCCGGGTCCTGCTGCGACGGCTTCACCCGGTAGGTGTAGACGAACACCCCGTTGATGATCGCGAAGGCGAGCGAGGTCTTGGCCCATTCCGCCCATTGGTCGAGATCGGCCCGCGCCGCCGGGGAATGCGGCCAGAAATGCTCGTCGCCATAAGCGGCGGCCAGGTAGCGCACCATGGCCGGGCTCTCGAACAGCGTCAGCTCTCCGTCCCGCAGCGCCGGAACCTTCCCGTGCGGCGCCATCGCCCGGTAGGCCGGGTCGTCATTGCCGCCGAACTTGCCGCCCCAGTCGATCCGCTCGACCGCGAGCCCGATTTCCGCCGCCGTCCACATGACGGCCTGGAGGTTGGCCGAGGTGTCCCGGCCCCAGATGGTGATCATCGCGCGCTCCCGAATTGTCCCTGCCGCCGCCCGCGCGGGCGGGGCGTCCTTGCGCCCGCGTGCCGGGGCGGGCGGCCCGGGCCCCGCGCGCCGCGCGACCGGCGGCGGCCGGGGCCGGGCGCGATCATGCCCCCTCGGCGCCCGCGCGTCAGCCCCCCCGGCGGGGGAGGCGGCGCGGGCGCCTTTCGTTCATCATTCGGCGCTTCCCTAGCGCGCCCCATCCGCTACTCTCGCCGCCGCGAGGCGCCCGGAGCGGCGCCTGCCGATTCAACCCCGCCGCGAGAGGCGGGCCCGGCGCGCACCGGCGCCGGAACGAGAGGGAGACATCCATGAGCGACGCCGCCAAGAGCTTCGGGTTCGACACGCTTCAGGTCCATGCCGGCGCCCGGCCGGATCCGGCCACCGGGGCGCGGCAGACGCCGATCTACCAGAACACCGCCTACGTGTTCCGCGACGCCGAACATGCCGCCGCGCTGTTCAACCTGCAGGAAGTGGGCTTCATCTACTCGCGCCTGACCAACCCGACCGTGTCGGTTCTGCAGGAGCGGATCGCGGCCCTTGAAGGGGGCGTCGGCTGCACCTGCACCTCCTCGGGCCATGCCGCGCAGATCATGGCGCTGTTCCCGCTGATGTCGCCCGGCGACAACGTGGTGGTCTCCACCCGCCTCTACGGCGGCTCGATCACCCAGTTCAGCCAGACCTTCAAGCGCTTCGGCTGGGAAGCCAAGTTCGTGGACTTCGAGGAGGCCGGGCAGGTCTCCCGCGCCGTGACCAAGCGCACCAAGGCGATCTTCTGCGAGTCGATCTCGAACCCTGGCGGCCATGTCACCGACATCCCCAGGATCGCCAAGATCGCCGAGAAGAAGGGCGTGCCGCTGATCGTCGACAACACCTCTGCCACCCCCTACCTGTTCCGCCCCGGGGATCACGGGGCCAACATCGTGGTCCACTCGGTCACCAAGTACCTCTCCGGCTCCGGCCAGGCGATGGGCGGCGCGGTGGTGGACATCGGCAATTTCGACTGGTCGGCCTCGGACAAGTTCCCGTCGCTGTCCCAGCCCGAGCCGGCCTATCACGGCCTGAAGTTCCACGAGACCTTCGGCCCGCTGGCCTACACGCTGCACGGCCACGCGGTGGGGCTGCGCGATCTCGGCATGACCATGGCGCCGCAGAACGCGTTCTACGCGCTGCTCGGCCTCGAGACGCTGAGCCTGCGCATGGCCAAGCATTCCGAGAACGCGCTGATCCTCGCCCAGTGGCTCGAGGCCCATGACGCGGTCGAAAGCGTGACCTATGCGGGGCTGAAATCCTCGCCCTATCACCGCCGGGCGAAGAAGCTCTATCCCAAGGGCACGGGCGGGCTGTTCACGATCCGCCTCAAGGGCGGCTACGACGCCTGCGTGAAGCTGGTGGAGGAGCTGGAGATCTTCTCCCACGTCGCGAACCTTGGCGACACCCGCTCGCTGATCATCCACTCGGCCTCGACCACCCATCGCCAGCTGACCGAGGAGCAGCAGGAGGCGGCGGGCGCGGGCCCGTCGGTGGTGCGCCTGTCGATCGGCATCGAGGACCCGGCGGACCTGATCGCCGATCTCGACCAGGCGCTGTCCGGGGCCGCCTGAGCATGGCCGCGCGCCGGCTGAAACGGGGGGGCGCGGCCGCGGCCGCGCTCCTGCTCCTGCTTCTGGGCGGGGGCGGTGTCCCGGCCTGGGCCGCGCCCGAAACCGCGCCCGCGCCGCCGTCGCGCGCCGCGGCGCTGTCGGACGGGCCGATCCCCGCGCCGCGGCCGGGGCAGGGCGCCGCGGCGCAGGCCGGACCCGCGGCTGAAGCCGAAACCGACGCCGAAACCGACGCCGCGGCCGTGGACCTGACCGCGGCCGTCTCCGCCGCCCTGGCGCGGGTGGACGAGGCCGCCGCGGGGCAGGGCGCGCCCGCCGATGCCGCGCCCGCCGCCGCCACCGCGGCCGCCGATGCCGCCGCGCCGTTGCCCGCCGCGCGCCCGGCGCGGGCCGCGCCCGCGCCGCGCGGCGTCGCCGACCCCTCGGCGCCGATCCCCCTCGCCCGCCCGGCGCGTGCGCCAGCGCGGGCGACCGAGCGCGCCGCCGCCCGCGCCGCCGCCATCGCCCATGCGGACGAGGCCGCGCGCGCCGAGGAGGAGCATGACGAGATCCCCGCCCCCGCCCATGCCGTCGCCCCCGGCGAGGTGGTCGGCGGCACCCGCACCGGCTTCCCGGCGCAGGGAATCGCCCTGGTCGGGATCTTCGGCCAGGCCGGGGACTGGCGCGCGCTGATGCGCCTGCCCTCGGGCGCCGTCGACTACGTCCATGTCGGCGCCGTGTTCGACGGCTGGCGGGTGGACACGATCTCGGCCAACTCGGTGCGCCTGTCCAAGGACGGCCGCCCGCGCGTCTTCGTGGCCCCGGGGGGCTGAAAACCGCCCGAAACGGGCGGATCGGGGCCGGTCTCGCGCGGTTTCGCACCCCGCCGCGCCGCGCCCCGGCGTCGCTCCGGCCGCGCCCCGGCCGCGCCCGCGCACGGGCGGTGAAATCAGGCGCGAGAGGCGCTTGACCAACCCCCGCAACCCCCGTAGAAGGAGCGCCGCGCCACCGCAGGGGTGTAGCTCAGTTGGTAGAGCAACGGTCTCCAAAACCGTAGGTCGTGGGTTCGAGTCCCTCCGCCCCTGCCACGCGCGGCCCGGTCCTTGAAGGACCTTGCCGCCGGGCCCATATCGGGCCGTAACCGCGTTCGCGAGCAGACCAGGCCCCGGACAGGGCGCGCCCCGTGCGCCGGTCCCGCGGGCGGTGAAAGGCCAGGATCCCCATGAGCAAGATGAACCCCGCCAAGTTCATCCAGGAAACCCGCGCCGAGGCCGCCAAGGTCGTGTGGCCGACGCGGCGCGAGACCATCGTGACCACGATCATGGTGTTCGTGATGGCGACGGTGGCCGCGATCTTCTTCTTCATCGTCGACCAGGTCATCGGCCTCGGGGTCAACGGCATCCTCAGCATCGCCGGCTGACGCGGCGACGCGGGCCGAGAGACCCCCGCCCCCGGGCGCCCCGGCCTTGACTCGGGGCCGTGCGGGGACTATCGGCCAGTAACTCACGCCCCTCAGCGCGCCGAGGCGATTCGTCGTCGGCGCGCGATTGTTTTTCCCCGAACGCTGCGACACGAGGCGCGCGACGGGGCGAGACGGGGCGCGGGGCCGGGCCGCCGGGTTCGGAGACGACGACACGGGCAGGCCCCCGCCGAAGGGGGCGAACGGAACAAACGCCGCCGAAGACAATGCGGCGAGAGGGATGAGCGGTCGAGCATGGCGAAGCGCTGGTACACTGTGAACGTTCTGTCCAACTTCGAGAAGAAGGTGGCCGAGGCGATCAAGGAGGCTGCGCGCCAGAACGGTCTGGAAGACCAGATCGAGGACGTGCTTGTCCCCACCGAGGAAGTGGTCGAGCTGCGCCGCGGCAAGAAGGTGCAGACCGAGCGCCGGTTCATGCCGGGCTACGTCCTCGTGAAGATGGAGATGTCGGACGCCGCCTATCACACCGTGATGGACGTCAACCGCGTCACCGGCTTCCTCGGCCCGATGGGCAAGCCCTCGCCGCTGCGGCAGGGCGAGGTCGACCGGATCATCAACCAGGTCGAGGAAGGCCTGGAGCGCCCGCGCCCCGCGATCTCGTTCGAGATCGGCGAGCAGGTGAAGGTGACCGACGGCCCGTTCGAAAGCTTCGGCGGCACCGTCGAGGAAGTCGACGAAGAGAACGCGCGCCTCAAGGTGACCGTCTCGATCTTCGGCCGGGCCACCCCGGTCGAGCTGGAATACGCCCAGGTCCAGAAGCAGGGCTGAGGGCGGGGCGCCCCAAGGGGCGCCCACCTTGGCGGGAGGGGGAGGCGACGCGTCGCCAAGCCCGCACCGCTGACCGCAAAGGCCCGAGGGCGCGCCCGAAGGCCGGGAAACGCAAGGAGACTTCGCAATGGCGAAGAAAATCATCGGCAGCCTGAAGCTGCAGGTGCCGGCCGGCAAGGCCAACCCGTCGCCGCCCATCGGCCCGGCGCTGGGTCAGCGCGGCATCAACATCATGGGCTTCTGCAAGGAGTTCAACGCCGCGACCCAGGGGATGGAGCCGGGCGCCCCGTGCCCGACCATCATCACCTACTACCAGGACAAGTCGTTCACCTTCGTGGTCAAGACGCCCCCCGCGTCGTTCCTGATCAAGAAGGCCGCGAAGCTGAAGTCCGGCGCGAACAACCCGGGTCGCGAGACCGTGGGTTCGATCACCGTGAAGCAGCTGCGCGAGATCGCCGAAGTGAAGATGCCCGACCTGAACGCCAACGACGTCGAAGCCGCGATGCAGATCGTGCTCGGCTCGGCGCGTTCGATGGGCGTGGAAGTGAAGGGCTGATCGAATGGCGAAACTTGGTAAACGCGTCGCCGCGTCCCGCGCCGCCGTCGAAGGCAAGGCCAACCTCGCGGTTGCCGACGCCATCGCCCTGGTGAAGGCCAACGCGACCGCGAAATTCGACGAGACCGTCGAGATCGCGATGAACCTCGGGGTCGACCCGCGCCACGCCGACCAGATGGTCCGCGGCACCGTGACCCTGCCCGCCGGCACCGGCAAGACCGTCCGCGTCGCCGTGTTCGCGCGCGGCCCGAAGGCGGACGAAGCGACCGCCGCCGGCGCCGACATCGTGGGCGCCGAGGACCTGATGGAGACCATCCAGGGCGGCAAGATCGAGTTCGATCGCTGCATCGCCACCCCGGACATGATGCCCATCGTCGGCCGCCTCGGCAAAATCCTCGGCCCGCGCAACCTGATGCCGAACCCGAAGGTCGGCACGGTGACCATGGACGTCAAGGCGGCTGTGGAAGCGGCCAAGGGCGGCGAAGTGCAGTTCAAGGCCGAGAAGGGCGGCGTGGTCCACGCCGGCCTCGGCAAGGCCTCCTTCGCCGACGGCGACCTGGCGACCAACGTCAAGGCCTTCGTCGACGCCGTGGTGCGCGCGAAGCCGTCGGGCGCCAAGGGCACCTATGTCAAGAAGATCGTCCTGAGCTCCACCATGGGCCCGGGCGTGACCCTCGACGTCGCCGACGCGACTGCGAACGAGTGAGAATTTCCGCCGTGCGCCTTCGGGCGCGCGGCGGGATAAGGGCCGGTTTCCTTCGGGAAGGCGGTCCGGCCTGTCCGAGACGGCGGGAGAGGGCCTTCGGGTCGTCTTAATCCCCCGCCATAGACGGTGAATGAGTGTGCGAAAGGCGGCCTTTGCGGCGGTCTTGGCGGCTCAGGACCCGGACGGGACTGAACCCCTTCCCAGGCGGCTCGCCGCTCGGGAGGGACATGGAGCCGGCAGGGGGCGACCCCTGCCATGTTAACGGAGAGAACCGTGGATAGAGCGCAGAAAGCCGCAGTGGTCGCCGAACTCGACCAGGCGTTTTCCGACTCTGGCGCAGTGATTGTTTGTCACTACGCCGGCCTCACGGTCGCCGAGATGCAGGACCTCCGCCTCCAGATGCGCAATGCTGGGGGCACGGTCCGCGTCGCGAAGAACAGGCTCGCCAAGATCGCCCTGAAGGACAAGGACATCGAAGGGATGTCCAAGTACCTGACCGGGCAGACCGTCCTTGCTTATGCCGAAGATCCCGTGGCCCCGGCCAAGGTGATCGAGGACTTCGCCAAGAAGAACGACAAGCTCGTCGTTCTCGGCGGCGCGATGGGCAAGGACATTCTCGACCGCAACGGCGTTTCGACCCTGTCGAAAATGCCGTCGCGCGAAGAGGTCCTGGCGCAGATCGTCGGGTGCATCATGGCCCCCGGCGCGAACCTGGCTTCGGCGATCACCGCCCCCGCGACCAACATCGCGGGCATCCTCAAGACCATGTCCGAGAAGGAAGAGGCCTGAGGCCTCTTTCCAGCGGCCTTTGCGCCGCCGGACATATCCCTGCACACTCTGAACCGAACGGAACACTACAATGGCCGATCTTAAAGCCCTCGCCGAACAGCTCGTTGGTCTGACCCTGCTGGAAGCCAACGAACTGAAGAACATCCTTAAGGACGAGTACGGCATCGAGCCCGCCGCCGGCGGCGCGGTGATGATGGCCGGCCCGGCCGGCGACGCCGGCGGCGCCGCCGAGGAAGAGAAGACCGAGTTCGACGTCATCCTCGTCGATGCCGGCGCCAAGAAGATCAACGTGATCAAGGAAGTGCGCGCCATCACCGGCCTGGGCCTGAAAGAGGCCAAGGAGCTGGTCGAGGCCGGCGGCAAGGCCGTGAAGGAGCAGGCTCCGAAAGAGGAAGCCGAAGAGATCAAGAAGAAGCTCGAAGAGGCCGGCGCCAAGGTCGAGCTCAAGTGATCTCTTCCGCCGAAGCGGTCGCCTGACCCCAGGCCGGCCGCGGACGCGGACGATCGAAAATCTGGGCTGCACCCGCCGTCGCGGCGGGTGCAGCCTGCGTCGTCTCGGACGCCCCCGACCCTGGAACGCAGGGTCCGACGGCCCGGTCAGGGCAGGGAAAGGGGACGTCCCGGAGGGCGCGCTTGGATCCGGGAAGGCCGCATTGGGACGCGGCCGCGGCATTGGATCCGAACGTTCCGCTTAGGCCCGCGCGGCGGTGGTCCCGGCCGCCCGCGCGGCGCGCGAAGCACGAGGTGAGACCGAGCATGGCTCTGACGCATTCCGGCAGAAAGCGCATCCGCAGGCATTACGGCAAGATTCGCGAAGTCGCGAAGATGCCGAACCTCATCGAGGTTCAGAAATCCTCCTACGACCTGTTCCTCCAGTCCGGCGATCTTCCTGAGCCGACGGACGGCGAGGGCATCCAGGGCGTGTTCCAGTCGGTGTTCCCGATCAAGGATTTCAACGAGACTGCGGTGCTCGAGTTCGTGAACTACGAACTGGAACATCCCAAGTACGACGTTGAGGAATGCCAGCAGCGGGACATGACCTACAGCGCGCCGCTCAAGGTGACGCTGCGGCTGATCGTGTTCGAGGTGGACGAGGACACCGGCGCGAAGTCCGTCAAGGACATCAAGGAGCAGGACGTGTACATGGGCGACATGCCGCTCATGACCCAGCACGGCACGTTCATCGTGAACGGGACCGAGCGCGTCATCGTCTCCCAGATGCACCGCTCGCCGGGCGTGTTCTTCGACCATGACAAGGGCAAGACCCACTCCTCGGGCAAGCTCCTGTTCGCCTCGCGCGTCATCCCCTATCGCGGCTCCTGGCTCGACTTCGAATTCGACGCCAAGGACATCGTCTTCGCGCGCATCGACCGGCGCCGCAAGCTGCCCGTGACCACCCTGCTCTACGCCCTCGGGCTGGACCAGGACCAGATCATGGCGCAGTTCTATGACACGGTCGCGTACAAGAAGCAGAAAGACGGCTGGGCGATCCCGTTCAACGGCGATCGGCTGAAGGCGACCAAGCCCGACCATGACCTGATCAACGCCGACACCGGCGAGGTCCTGTTCGAGGCCGGCAAGAAGATCACGCCGCGCAAGATCAACCTGCTGACCCAGGACAGCGCCGTGGAGCGCCTGCTCGAGCCGTTCGAGCGGATCTACGGCCGCTTCGCCGCGCGCGACATGATCAACGTCAAGACCGGCGCGATCTATGTCGAGGCGGGCGACGAGCTGACCGAAGAGAACGTGCAGCAGCTGCTGGACGCCGGCTTCGACGAAATCCCCACGCTCGACATCGACAACATCGTCATCGGGCCGTGGATGCGCAACACCATGGCGCTCGACAAGAACATGAACCGGGAGCAGGCGCTCCTGGACATCTACCGCGTGATGCGTCCGGGCGAGCCCCCGACCGTCGAGGCGGCGGAGACCATGTTCGAGGGCCTGTTCTTCGATTCCGAGCGCTACGACCTTTCCGCGGTCGGCCGCGTGAAGATGAACATGCGCCTGCAGCTGGACGCGGACCCGTCCCAGCGCACCCTGCGCCGCGAAGACATCATCGCGGTCGTGAAGGCGCTGGTGGAGCTGCGCGACGGCCGCGGCGAGGTGGACGACATCGACCACCTCGGCAACCGGCGCGTGCGCTCGGTCGGCGAGCTGATGGAGAACCAGTACCGCGTCGGCCTGCTGCGGATGGAGCGTGCGATCAAGGAGCGGATGTCGTCGGTCGAGATCGACAACGTCATGCCGCAGGACCTGATCAACGCGAAGCCCGCCGCGGCGGCGGTGCGTGAATTCTTCGGCTCCTCGCAGCTGTCGCAGTTCATGGACCAGACCAACCCGCTGTCGGAAGTCACCCACAAGCGCCGCCTCTCGGCGCTTGGCCCGGGCGGCCTGACCCGTGAGCGCGCCGGCTTCGAGGTCCGCGACGTCCACCCGACCCATTACGGCCGCATGTGCCCGATCGAGACGCCGGAAGGGCCGAACATCGGCCTGATCAACTCGCTCGCCTCCTTCGCGCGCGTGAACCGGTATGGCTTCATCGAGACGCCCTACCGGCGCGTCGTCGACGGCAAGGTGACCGACGAGGTCAACTACATGTCGGCGACCGAGGAGATGCGGCACACGGTGGCGCAGGCCAACGCGCAGCTGACCGAGGACGGCCAGCTGGCCAACGACCTCGTGTCCTCGCGCAAGGCCGGCGACTTCCAGCTCTCGCCGCGTGAAGCCATCGACTACATCGACGTGTCGCCCAAGCAGCTCGTCTCCGTGGCCGCCTCGCTGATCCCGTTCCTCGAGAACGACGACGCGAACCGCGCGCTCATGGGCTCGAACATGCAGCGGCAGGCCGTGCCCCTCGTGAAGGCCGACGCGCCCTTCGTCGGGACCGGCATCGAGCAGGTCGTGGCCCGCGATTCCGGCGCGGCGATCACCGCCCGCCGCGGCGGCGTGATCGACCAGGTCGACGCGGTGCGCATCGTCATCCGCGTGACGGACGAGATGGAGCCGGGCGATCCGGGCGTGGACATCTACCGCCTGCGCAAGTTCCAGCGTTCGAACCAGAACACCTGCATCAACCAGCGTCCGCTGGTGAAGGTGGGCGACCGGGTCAATGCCGGCGACGTCGTCGCCGACGGCCCGTCGACGGATCTCGGCGAGCTGGCGCTCGGCAAGAACGTGCTCGTCGCGTTCATGCCGTGGAACGGCTACAACTACGAGGACTCCATCCTCATCTCCGAGCGCGTGGCGAAGGACGACATCTTCACCTCGATCCACATCGAGGAATACGAGGTGATGGCCCGCGACACCAAGCTCGGGCCGGAGGAGATCACGCGCGACATCCCGAACGTCGGCGAGGAAGCCCTGCGCAACCTCGACGAGGCGGGCATCGTCTATATCGGCGCCGACGTGGGCCCGGGCGACATCCTCGTGGGCAAGATCACGCCCAAGGGCGAGTCCCCCATGACCCCGGAGGAGAAGCTGCTTCGCGCCATCTTCGGCGAGAAGGCCTCGGACGTGCGCGACACCTCGCTGCGCATGCCCCCGGGCGATTTCGGCACCATCGTCGAGGTCCGCGTCTTCAACCGCCACGGCGTGGAGAAGGACGAGCGCGCGCTTCAGATCGAGCGTGAAGAGGTCGAGCGCCTGTCCCGCGACCGCGAGGACGAGCTGGCGATCCTGGAGCGCAACATCTACGCGCGCCTCGAAGAGCTGATCATGGGCAAGACCGTGGTGAAGGGGCCGAAGGGCGTGCGCTCGGGGACCGTCGTCACCGAGGACGTGCTCGGCCAGCTGTCCCGCGGCCAGTGGTGGCAGCTCGCCCTCGAGGACGAGGAGGCCGCCCAGACCGTCGAGGCGCTGAACAAGCAGTTCGACGCCCAGAAGAAGGTGCTCAACACCCGCTTCGAGGACAAGGTGGAGAAGGTGCGCCGCGGCGACGACCTTCCCCCGGGCGTGATGAAGATGGTCAAGGTCTTCGTCGCGGTGAAGCGCAAGCTGCAGCCGGGCGACAAGATGGCCGGCCGTCACGGCAACAAGGGCGTCGTGTCCCGCGTCGTTCCCGAGGAGGACATGCCCTTCCTCGAGGACGGCACGGCCGTCGACCTCGTGCTCAACCCGCTCGGCGTGCCGTCGCGCATGAACGTGGGCCAGATCCTCGAGACGCACATGGGCTGGGCCGCGCGCGGCCTGGGCCAGAGCGTGTCCGAGGCGATCAAGACCTACAAGCGCGAGGGCGACCTCGGGGTGGTCAAGGACGCGATGCGCAAGGCGTATTCGGACGAGGTCTTCGAGGCGGCCACCGCCGACATGACCGAGGACGAGCTTCTTGAAGCGGCCGAGAACGTCCAGCGCGGCGTCCCGATCGCCACGCCGGTCTTCGACGGCGCCAAGGAGGCGGACGTGAACGACGCGCTGATGCGCGCGGGCTTCGACGTCTCCGGCCAGTCGGTGGTGTTCGACGGCCGCACGGGCGAGCAGTTCGCCCGCAAGGTCACCGTCGGCGTCAAGTACCTGCTCAAGCTGCACCACCTGGTGGACGACAAGATCCACGCCCGCTCCACGGGCCCGTACTCGCTCGTCACCCAGCAGCCGCTGGGCGGCAAGGCGCAGTTCGGCGGCCAGCGCTTCGGCGAGATGGAGGTCTGGGCGCTGGAAGCCTACGGCGCCGCCTACACCCTGCAGGAAATGCTGACGGTGAAGTCGGATGACGTCGCGGGCCGCACCAAGGTCTACGAGTCGATCGTCAAGGGCGAGGACAACTTCGAGGCCGGCGTGCCGGAATCCTTCAACGTGCTCGTGAAGGAAATCCGGTCGCTGGGCCTCAACATGGAGCTCCTCGACAGCGGCGCCGACGACGAAGAGGACGGCGCTGCGGAAGACGCGGCCGAAGCCTGACCCGCCCCCCCGAGGCGCGCGCCCCCACTCCCCCGAGGGCGCGCGCGAGGGGGCGGACGACATTCCGGGGGCCCTGACACGGAGCCATCGCGATGAACCACGACATCAGCAACGTCTTCAACCCGGTCCAGGCGCCGAAGACCTTCGACGAGATCAAGATCACGCTCGCCTCGCCCGAGCGGATCCTGTCCTGGTCGTTCGGTGAGATCAAAAAGCCGGAAACCATCAACTACCGCACGTTCAAGCCGGAACGTGACGGTCTGTTCTGCGCGCGCATCTTCGGTCCGATCAAGGACTACGAGTGCCTGTGCGGCAAGTACAAGCGCATGAAGTATCGCGGGGTCACCTGCGAGAAATGCGGCGTCGAAGTCACGCTCCAGAAGGTGCGGCGCGAGCGGATGGGCCATATCGAGCTCGCCGCCCCGGTCGCCCATATCTGGTTCCTGAAATCGCTGCCCTCCCGCATCGGCCTGATGCTGGACATGACCCTGCGCGACCTCGAGCGGATCCTGTACTTCGAACAGTACGTCGTGATCGAGCCGGGCCTGACGGACATGAAGCACGGCCAGCTGCTGACCGAGGAAGAGTACCTCGACAAGCAGGACGAGCATGGCGAGGACGCCTTCCGCGCCGGCATCGGCGCCGAGGCGATCCGCGAGATGCTGGCCGCGCTCGACCTCGAGCAGGAGGCCGAGACCCTGCGCGAGGAGCTGGCCGAAGCGACCGGCGAGCTCAAGCCCAAGAAGATCATCAAGCGCCTGAAGATCGTCGAGAACTTCATCGAGTCGGGCAACCGGCCCGAGTGGATGATCCTGACCGTCGTCCCGGTGATCCCGCCCGAGCTGCGCCCGCTGGTGCCGCTCGACGGCGGCCGCTTCGCGACCTCGGATCTGAACGATCTGTACCGCCGCGTGATCAACCGCAACAACCGCCTGAAGCGGCTGATCGAGCTGCGCGCCCCGGACATCATCATCCGGAACGAAAAGCGCATGCTGCAGGAGTCGGTGGACGCGCTGTTCGACAACGGCCGCCGCGGCCGCGTGATCACCGGCGCCAACAAGCGCCCGCTGAAATCGCTTTCCGACATGCTCAAGGGCAAGCAGGGCCGGTTCCGCCAGAACCTGCTCGGCAAGCGCGTCGACTTCTCGGGCCGCTCGGTCATCGTGACCGGGCCGGAGCTGAAGCTGCACCAGTGCGGCCTGCCGAAGAAGATGGCGCTGGAGCTGTTCAAGCCCTTCATCTACTCGCGCCTCGACGCGAAGGGCCTGTCCTCCACCGTCAAGCAGGCGAAGAAGCTCGTTGAAAAAGAGCGTCCCGAGGTCTGGGACATCCTCGACGAGGTGATCCGCGAGCACCCGGTGCTGCTCAACCGCGCGCCGACGCTCCACCGCCTCGGCATCCAGGCGTTCGAGCCGGTGCTGATCGAGGGCAAGGCGATCCAGCTGCACCCGCTGGTCTGCTCGGCCTTCAACGCGGATTTCGACGGCGACCAGATGGCCGTGCACGTCCCGCTGTCGCTTGAAGCGCAGCTGGAAGCGCGCGTCCTGATGATGTCGACGAACAACGTGCTGTCGCCGGCGAACGGCAAGCCGATCATCGTCCCCTCGCAGGACATGATCCTCGGCCTCTACTACATCACCACCGAGCGCAAGGGCCTGCCCGGCGAGGGCATGACCTTCGCGTCGATGGAGGAGATCGATCACGCCCTGCACACGGGCGTCGTGCACATGCACTCCAAGATCATCGCCCGCATCGAGGAAGTGAACGCCGAGGGCGAGCTGGTTCAGAAGCGGTACGAGACCACCCCGGGCCGCGTGCGCCTCGGGGCCCTGCTGCCGAAGAACCCGAACACCCCGTTCGAGATCGTGAACCGCCTTCTGCGCAAGAAGGAGGTCGGCGAAGTCATCGACCTCGTCTACCGCCACTGCGGCCAGAAGGAATCGGTGATCTTCTGCGACCGGATCATGTCCCTGGGCTTCCAGGAGGCGTGCAAGGCCGGCATCTCGTTCGGCAAGGACGACATGCAGATCCCCGACAGCAAGTGGCCGATCGTCAACGAGACGCGCGAGCTGGCGAAGGAGTTCGAACAGCAGTACCTCGACGGCCTGATCACCCAGGGCGAGAAGTACAACAAGGTCGTCGACGCCTGGGCCAAGTGCACCGACAAGGTCGCCGGCGAGATGATGGCGCACATTTCCGCGGTCCGCGTCGAAGACGGCGTCGAGCAGGAAATGAACTCGGTCTACATGATGTCCCACTCGGGCGCGCGCGGCTCGCCCACGCAGATGCGCCAGCTGGCCGCCATGCGCGGCCTGATGGCCAAGCCGTCGGGTGAGATCATCGAGACGCCGATCGTGTCGAACTTCAAGGAAGGCCTGACCGTTCTTGAATACTTCAACTCGACCCACGGCGCCCGCAAGGGCCTGGCGGACACCGCGCTCAAGACCGCGAACTCGGGCTACCTGACCCGCCGTCTCGTGGACGTGGCGCAGGACTGCATCATCCGCCAGGACGATTGCGGCACCGAGGCCGGCATCACCATCACCCCGGTGGTGGACGGCGGCGTCGTGATCGCGTCGATCTCCGAGCGCGGCCTCGGCCGGTTCACCCACGAGGACGTCATCGACCCGGCCTCGGGCGAGGTGATCGTGGCGCAGGGCGAGATGATCGAGGAGAAGCACTGCGACGCCATCGAGGCGGCCCAGGTGCAGTCGATCCGCATCCGCAGCCCGCTGACCTGCGAGCTTGAGGACGGCGTCTGCGCCAAGTGCTACGGGCGCGACCTTGCGCGCGGCACCCCGGTGAACCCGGGCGAGTCCGTGGGCATCATCGCGGCGCAGTCGATCGGCGAGCCGGGCACCCAGCTGACCATGCGCACCTTCCACATCGGCGGCGCCGCGAACGTCACCGACAACTCCTTCGTGGAGGCCTCGCAGGAGGGTGAGCTGGAGATCCGCAACCGCAACCTGATCGAGACCCATGACGGCGACGTCATCGTCATGGGCCGCAACGTCACGCTGGCCATCATGGACAAGCGCGGCGAGGTTCCGGTGGAGCGGGCGACGCACAAGCTGGCCTACGGCTCGCGCCTCCTGATCAAGGAAGGCGACAAGGTCGAGCGCGGGCAGAAGCTGGCCGAGTGGGATCCGTACACCCTGCCGATCATCGCCGAGAAGGCGGGCAAGGTGCGCTTCGTGGACCTGGCCCTCGGGCTTTCGGTCCGCGAGGACACGGATGACGCGACCGGCATTTCGCAGCGCATCGTCACCGACTGGCGTTCGGCGCCCAAGGGCAATGATCTCAAACCCGAGATCATCATCATGGATCCGAACACCGGCGAGCCGATGCGGCTCGAGAACGGCAACCCCGCGCATTATCCGATGTCGGTGGACGCCATTCTCTCGGTCGAGGACGGCCAGGACATCCTCGTGGGCGACGTGCTTGCGCGTATCCCGCGCGAGGGCGCGAAGACCAAGGACATCACCGGCGGTCTGCCGCGTGTGGCCGAGCTCTTCGAGGCGCGTCGTCCCAAGGACCACGCGATCATCGCCGAGATCGACGGCATCGTGAAGTTCGGGCGCGACTACAAGAACAAGCGCCGGATCACCATCGAGCCGCAGGATGACGGGCTGGAGCCGGTCGAGTACCTGGTGCCGAAGGGCAAGCACATCGCGGTGCAGGAAGGCGACTTCATCCAGAAGGGCGAGTACCTCCTGGACGGCAACCCGGCGCCCCATGACATCCTTCGGATCATGGGCGTCGAGGCGCTGGCCGACTTCCTCGTCAACGAGGTTCAGGACGTCTATCGACTGCAGGGCGTGAAGATCAACGACAAGCACATCGAGGTGATCGTTCGCCAGATGCTGCAGAAGGTCGAGATCCTCGACGGCGGCGACACCACGCTGCTGAAGGGCGAACAGGTCGACAAGATCGAGTTCGACGAGGCCAACGCCAAGCTGATCGAGCGCGAGAAGAAGGACGGCCGCGAGCTGCGGCGGGCCACGGCGGAGCCGGTGCTGCTGGGCATCACCAAGGCGTCGCTGCAGACCCGCTCCTTCATCTCGGCCGCCTCCTTCCAGGAGACGACGCGCGTGCTGACCGAGGCGTCCACCCAGGGCAAGCGCGACAAGCTCGTCGGCCTGAAGGAGAACGTCATCGTCGGCCGCCTGATCCCCGCCGGCACCGGCGGCGCGACCCAGGCGATCAAGCGCGTGGCTTCCGACCGCGACGCGCGGATCATCGCGCAGCGCCAGGCCGAGGCGGAGGCCGCCGCGGCCGAGGCCGAGGCGATGGCCGCCGCCGCGGTGATCGAGGCCGATCCCTCGGCCGAGTGATCGCCCGAGAGATCGCCCGGGTGATCGCCCGAGGGTGACGACATGAGAGGGGCCCGGCCGGAAACGGCCGGGCCCTTTTCCTTTGCCGCGTACGCCTCCCTGCCTCCCCGTCTCCCCGTCTCCCCGGCTTTCCCGCGCGGGGAGGGATGGGGCCGGCCCCGGGACGGATGCGGGCCCGCGCAGGGGGAGGAGAGGGCCGCCGGCAGGGCAGGGACGGCGCCGGCCGCGCTGCCCGGTCCGCGACGCGCCTCGGGCCCGCCAGGACCGCGCGTCCGGCCGCCCGTGGGGGGGGGCGCGCCTCAGCCTTCCACCACGCCGACGGCGATGACGCGCGGGCCGTCGGTGAGCGCGAACTGCGCGCCCTGGCCGGGCGGGGGCGCGTCGTCGAGGCAGCGCAGAATCGCCAGCCATCCGAATCCCCCGGCCCCGGCGGGCGAGAGCGCCAGCAAGGAGACGGTCCGCACCGGGCCGCCGCAGGGCAGGGGGCGCAGCCCCGGCCGCATCCCCGGGCGTGGCGGCCCGTCCCATCCGCCCGCCTCCGGCGGAAGCCAGTGAATCGCCGCCCGCAGGCCGGTCTTGCGCATCAGGCTCTCCGAAACCGCGCGAATCCATCCGCCCCGGGCCCGAAACCGGGGACGCGGCGACATTCACACTTCCCACCGACCAATGAACTTTGCGTTCTTTTCGGGTTCATATACCCTGCCGCGGACGGCCGTTCGGTTTCCCCATGGCGCGTATCTGCCATTTCCGGGCCGTCCCGGGCGTCGACCGCCGCCGCCGATACGGCGCGGCGGTTGACACCCACCAGCCCCATGCGTAGTTTCCGCCAACCGCAACGCAGCGAGTCGTTTTCTCGCTGTGCGCGTTCGGCCCCATCGCGGGTCGGTCTAGCCTTGATTGGCGAACGCAAGATCCGGGTCTCGGCCCTGATCCTCTGCAAAAAAGTCCGCAGGCAGGTTCCATTCCTCGCCTTGCGGCTATTCGTGTTGCGCGCCCTTCGTGGCTGCGCGGCGACTGGGAATGTGTTGAGAGGGTATCCGCCCGATGCCGACGATCCAGCAGCTGATCCGGAAGCCCCGGCAGCCTAAAGTGAAACGCCAGAAGTCCATGCACCTGCAGGCCTGCCCGCAGAAGCGCGGCGTCTGCACCCGTGTGTACACCACCACGCCGAAGAAGCCGAACTCGGCGCTTCGTAAAGTGGCCAAGGTGCGCCTGACCAACGGGTTCGAGGTGATCTCCTATATCCCCGGTGAGGGGCACAACCTGCAGGAGCACTCCGTGGTGCTCATCCGTGGCGGCCGCGTGAAGGATCTTCCCGGCGTGCGCTACCACATCCTGCGCGGCGTGCTCGACACCCAGGGCGTTAAGGATCGTCGCCAGCGGCGCTCCAAATACGGCGCCAAGCGGCCCAAGTAAGAGGTATTACAGATGTCTCGTCGTCACCGCGCCGAAAAACGCGAAGTCCTGCCCGACGCCAAGTTCGGCGACCGCGTTCTGACCAAGTTCATGAACAACCTGATGTACGACGGCAAGAAGTCCGCCGCCGAGAAGATCATCTACGGCGCGATGGATCGCGTCGAGGGCAAGCTCAAGCGCTCGCCCATCGAGGTCTTCCACGAGGCGCTGGACAACATCAAGCCGTCGGTCGAGGTCCGCTCCCGCCGTGTCGGCGGCGCGACCTACCAGGTCCCCGTCGAGGTTCGCCCGGAGCGCCGTGAGGCCCTGGCGATCCGGTGGCTGATCAACGCCACCCGCGCGCGCAACGAAAACACGATGGAAGAGCGTCTCGCCAACGAGCTGCTCGACGCCGTGAACGGCCGCGGCACCGCGGTCAAGAAACGCGAAGACACCCACAAGATGGCCGACGCCAACAAGGCGTTCAGCCACTACCGCTGGTAACAGCAAGCCACCGCAAGGGAACCGAGACGATGGCCCGCGAATATCCGCTCACCCGTTATCGCAACTTCGGCATCATGGCGCACATCGATGCCGGCAAGACGACCACGACCGAGCGCATCCTCTACTACACCGGCAAGTCCCACAAGATCGGCGAAGTCCATGACGGCGCCGCGACGATGGACTGGATGGAGCAGGAGCAGGAGCGCGGCATCACCATCACCTCGGCCGCGACCACGACCTTCTGGTTCCGCACCGACGACGGCGAGACCCCGTCGGGCGAGTGGGGCGACACCGTCGACGAAGCGAAGTTCCGCTTCAACATCATCGACACCCCCGGTCACGTCGACTTCACCATCGAAGTCGAGCGTTCCCTTGCGGTGCTTGACGGCGCCGTCTGCGTTCTCGACGCCAACGCCGGCGTCGAGCCCCAGACCGAGACCGTCTGGCGCCAGGCCGACCGCTACGAAGTCCCCCGCATCGTGTTCGTCAACAAGATGGACAAGATCGGCGCCGACTTCTTCAACTGCGTGAAGATGATCAAGGACCGCACCGGCGCCCAGCCGCTTCCGGTGATGTTCCCGATCGGCGCGGAGACGGAGCTCGAGGGCCACGTGGACCTCATCTCCATGAAGGAGTGGGTCTGGGAAGGCGAAGATCTCGGCGCCTCCTGGGTCATCAAGGACATCCGCGAAGAGCTGCAGGACCGCGCTGAAGAAATGCGCGCCGAGCTCATCGAGCTCGCCGTCGAGCAGGACGACGACGCGATGGAGGCGTATCTCGAGGGCAACGAGCCCGACGAGGCGACCCTGCGCGCGCTGATCCGCAAGGGCACCCTGTCCATGGCCTTCGTGCCGGTGCTGTCGGGCTCCGCGTTCAAGAACAAGGGCGTGCAGCCGATGCTGAACGCCGTCATCGACTACCTGCCGGGTCCGCTCGACGTGAAACCCTACATGGGCTTCTCGCCGGACGACGAGACCGAAGAGCGCAACATCGAGCGCAAGGCGGACGATGAAGAGCCGTTCTGCGGCCTGGCCTTCAAGATCATGAACGACCCGTTCGTCGGCTCGCTCACCTTCACCCGCATCTACTCGGGCCTGATCAAGAAGGGCGGCACCATCCTCAACTCGACCAAGGGCAAGAAAGAGCGCGTCGGTCGTATGATGATGATGCACTCGAACGACCGCGAGGAGATCGAGTGGGCGGCGACCGGCGACATCATCGCTCTGGCCGGCCTCAAGGACACCACCACGGGCGACACCCTCTGCGATCCGCAGAAGCCGGTCGTGATGGAGACCATGACCTTCCCCGACCCGGTCATCGAGATCGCGGTCGAGCCGAAGTCGAAGGCCGACCAGGAGAAGATGTCCAACGCGCTGGCCCGCCTGGCCGCCGAGGACCCGTCCTTCCGCGTCGAGACCGACCTCGAGTCCGGTCAGACCATCATGAAGGGCATGGGCGAGCTTCACCTCGACATCCTCGTCGACCGCATGAAGCGCGAGTTCAAGGTCGAGGCGAACATCGGCGCGCCGCAGGTGGCGTACCGTGAGACCATCTCCCGCGAGGCGGAGATCGACTACACGCACAAGAAGCAGACCGGCGGCACCGGTCAGTTCGCGCGCGTGAAGCTGGTCATCACCCCGACCGAGCCGGGCGAAGGCTACTCGTTCGAGAGCAAGATCGTCGGCGGCGCGGTGCCCAAGGAGTACATCCCGGGCGTCGAGAAGGGCATCCAGTCGGTCATGGACTCCGGTCCGCTCGCCGGCTTCCCGGTGATCGACTTCAAGGTGGCCCTGATCGACGGCGCCTTCCACGACGTCGACTCCTCGGTCCTCGCCTTCGAGATCGCCACCCGCGCCGCGATGCGCGAGGGCCTCAAGAAAGCGGGCGCCAAGATGCTCGAGCCCATGATGAAGGTCGAGGTCCTCACCCCCGAGGAATACACCGGCGGCATCATCGGCGACCTCACCTCCCGTCGCGGGCAGGTGTCGGGCCAGGAGCAGCGCGGCAACGCCATCGCCATCCAGGCCTTCGTGCCGCTGGCGAACATGTTCGGCTACATCAACACCCTGCGCTCCATGTCCTCGGGCCGCGCGCAGTTCACGATGCAGTTCGACCATTACGACGGCGTGCCGCAGAACATCTCCGAGGAGATCCAGGCGAAATACGCCTGATCTCTCTGACCTGAAACATGCCGGGCGGGGGGCTTTCATCGGAAAGCCCCCCGTACCCCCTGAAAGATAACGGAGGCCGAGATGGCTAAAGGTAAGTTCGAGCGCACGAAACCGCACGTGAACATCGGCACGATCGGTCACGTGGACCACGGGAAGA
>NZ_JBOCEF010000065.1:21613-22043 GCF_050586345.1 Rhodovulum sp. DZ06 | reverse complement strand
CTCTCTGGGCGAGGCGAGGGCTTGTCGTTAGAACCCCGGGTGTTTTGAAATTGCCTGGGGGGGGGGGGGTCCCCCCCCCCCCCCCCCCGCTCCCCCGCCCGGCCCGGGCCGCGGCGGGGATGACGCGACCGGAGCCGGAGGCGGCCGCAAGAGCCGCCCCCTCCGCCCCTCCCGCGGCCAGGCGCTTCGCCGCCCGCCCGGGACCCATGCAAGACCCGCGTGCAAGCTTTCCCCCCGTCATGGCCCCCGGTCATGTGCGCGGGCGGAGCCTTGTCCGCGCCCGAGGGCCGACTCCCCCGGCCCCCCGGGCGCAGCGCAGGTCCGGCAGGCGGCGCGCCGACGGCCCCCAGGCCGCGTGGTGGGGCGCGAGCCCTCCCCAGGGCCTCTTCTCCCCACACGGGGGGAAGCGGCCCCGGCGAACCGGGGTGCA
>NZ_JBOCEF010000065.1:0-21603 GCF_050586345.1 Rhodovulum sp. DZ06 | reverse complement strand
CCCCAGCTCCCCCCCCCCCCCCCCCCCCCGAAAACGACAAACCTCAGGCAGAGCTCCCCCCTCCCCCCCCCCCCCCCCCCCCCCCCCCCGCGACCTCTCCCCGGCGCCTCTTCTCGCCGCCCGGGGGGACGCGGCCCCGGCGCATCGGGGCGCAAGACATCCCGGCGCCCCGCCCGGCGCCGACCCGCAGACGGCGCCCCAGGCGGCGCGCCGCAAGACACGAGCGTTCCCGAAACGGGGCGCGGCCCGGACCGGGCGGCCCCCCGGCCCCGGGTGCAGAACGGAGAGTTTGAGCATGATCGCGCGCAGGGATTTCCTCCAGACCACCATCGCCGCCTCGGCGATCGTCGGCGCGTCCGGCATCGGGAACTGGGGGCGGCTCGCCGCCCAGCAGAAGCTGACCCAGGACCAGCTGCTGGCCCATGAGACGGTCGGCAACGTCACGCTGATCCACGTCACCGACATCCACGCCCAGCTCAAGCCGATCTGGTTCCGCGAGCCGGAGATCAACCTCGGCGTCGGCGCCGCCGCGGGCAAGGTCCCGCACGTGACGGGCCAGGATTTCCTCAAGCTCTTCAACATGAAGACGCAGACGCCGGAAGCCTACGCGCTGACCTATCTCGACTTCGTCGCGCTCGGGAAGGAATACGGCCGCGTCGGCGGGCTCGACCGCGTGGCCACCGTGATCAACTCGATCCGGGCCGAGCGCCCGGGCGCGCTGCTGCTCGACGGCGGCGACACCTGGCACGGCTCCTACACCTGCTACCAGACGGAAGGCCAGGACATGGTCAACGTCATGAACGCGCTGAAGCCCGACGCGATGACCTCGCACTGGGAATTCACCCTCGGGCGCGACCGGGTGGACGAGATCGTGGAAAGCCTCGGCTTCCCCTTCCTCGGCGCCAACATCTTCGACGCCGAGTGGGACGAGCCCGCCTACGAGCCCTACAAGATGTTCGAGCGCGGCGGCGTGAAGATCGCCGTGATCGGCCAGGCCTTCCCCTACCTGCCCATCGCCAACCCGGGCTGGATGTTCCCCGGCCTCTCCTTCGGCGTGCGTGAAGAACGCATGCGCGAGGTGGTCGCCCAGGTGCGCGACGAGGAAGGCGCGGACTGCGTCGTGGTCCTGTCCCATAACGGCTTCGACGTGGACCGCAAGCTGGCGGCGCAGGTCGACGGCATCGACGTGATCCTGACCGGCCACACCCATGACGCGCTGCCCGAGCCGCTGATCGTCAATGACACGCTGCTGCTCGCCTCCGGCTCCAACGGCAAGTTCGTCGGGCGGCTCGACCTGGATGTCCGCGACGGCGAGGTGAAGGGCTACAGCCACAAGCTGATCCCGATCTTCTCGGACGTGATCGCCCCGGACCCCGAGGTCGCCAAGCTGATCGACGACCAGCGCGCGCCGTTCAAGGCCGAGCTGGAGGAGGTGATCGGCAAGACGGACTCGCTCCTCTACCGCCGCGGCAACTTCAACGGCACCTGGGACGACCTGATCTGCAACGCGATCATCGACGAGCGTGAGTGCGACATCGCCATGTCCCCGGGCTTCCGCTGGGGCCCGTCGCTGATGCCGGGCGAGGACATCACCCGCGAGGACATCTTCAACGCCACCTCGATGACCTACCCCAACTGCTACCGGTCCGAGATGACGGGCGAGCTGATCCATACGATCCTCGAGGACGTGGCGGACAACCTGTTCAACCCGGACCCCTATTACCAGCAGGGCGGCGACATGGTCCGCATGGGCGGCATGGGCTACGCCATCGACGTGACCAAGCCCATCGGCAGCCGCATCACCAACATGACCCTCTTGAAGACCGGCGAGGCCATCGATCCGGCGAAAACCTATGTCGTCGGCGGCTGGGCCTCGGTCAACGAGGGCACCGAGGGGCCGGAGATCTGGAACGTGGTCGAGAACTACATCGCCCGCCAGGGCACGGTGTCGGTCGACCCGAACAAGTCGGTCCAGGTCTCGGCCGGCTGAGCTTTCACGCCCGCGGCAGCGCGGGCGATCCCCCCGCGGCGCCCGCGCGCGCCGCTTTCCCGGGCCGCGCCGCCGCGCGGCCCCGGACCCTCCGACGCCCGGGCCGGCCTGGCTGCGACCGTTCGCGCTTGAAACAGGCCGCCGTGGCGATTGAATCCACTGTCGAATTCAGTTAAATGAATTTGACGATGTAAGAGAATGCGGGAGGATACGCATGACCGATCGATCGAAGGGCGGAGCGCGCGTTCCGGCTTCGGCCAAGCCGGCCGGGGACGACCTGGTCGCCAGCCGCCGCCGTTTCCTGACCGGGGGCCTGGCGGCCGCCGGGGGCCTCGCCGCCGCCGCGGGCGCCGCGCGCGCCGCGGGCGATCCGGCGATCACCGAGCTGCCGGACTGGACCGTCTATCCGGGCGACGGCGTCGACGCCGCGCCCTACGGCATGCCGTCCGAATTCGAATCCCACGTGGTGCGCCGCGACGTGCCCTGGCTGACCGCCGACCCGGTCTCCTCGGTCAACTTCACGCCGCTGCATGAGCTCGACGGCATCATCACCCCCAACGGGCTGTGCTTCGAGCGTCACCATGGCGGCGCCGCGCAGGTCGATCCGGCGGAATACCGCCTGATGATCAACGGCCTGGTGGAGAAGGAGCTGGTCTTCACGCTCGAGGACCTGAAGCGTTTCCCGCGCGAGAACCGCGTGTACTTCCTCGAATGCGCGGCGAACTCCGGCATGGAATGGCGCGGCGCGCAGCTCAACGGCTGCCAGTTCACCCACGGCATGATCCACAACGTCATGTACACGGGCGTCCCGCTGCGGCTGCTGCTCGAAGAAGCGGGCGTGAAGCCGAACGGCAAGTGGATCCTGCCCGAGGGCGCGGATGCGTCGGGCATGACCCGCTCGATCCCGATGGAAAAGGCGATGGACGACTGCCTCGTCGCGTTCAAGATGAACGGCGAGGCGCTGCGCCCCGAGCAGGGCTACCCCGTCCGCCTGTGCGTTCCCGGCTGGGAAGGCAACATGTGGGTCAAGTGGATGCGCCGGATCGAGGTCGGGGACCAGCCCTGGCATCACCGCGAGGAGACGTCCAAGTACACCGACCTGATGGACAACGGCAAAGCCCGCCGCTTCACCTGGGAGATGGACGCCAAGTCGGTGATCACCAACCCCTCGCCCCAGGCGCCGATCACCCATGGCAAGGGCCCGACCGTCATCACCGGCGTCGCCTGGTCCGGCCGCGGAACGATCCCGCGCGTGGACGTCACCATCGACGGCGGCAAGAACTGGTACAAGGCGCGCATGTCGGGCCCGAGCCTCGATAAGTCGATGCACCGGTTCTATTTCGAGTTCGACTGGGACGGCACACCGCTGCTGCTGCAGTCGCGCGCCCACGATTCCACCGGCTACGTGCAGCCGACCAAGGAAGAGCTGCGCGCCGTGCGCGGGGTGAACTCGATCTACCACAACAACGGCATCCAGACCTGGTACGTGAACGAGAACGGGGACGCGGAAAATGTCGAAATCTCTTGATCTGACCCGCATCGCCGCCGCCGCCGGCCTCGCCGCCGCCATCGCGCTGCCGGCGACCGCCGGGCAGTTCGGCCTCGGGCGCGAGGCGCTGCCCGAGGAGGTCGCGGCCTGGGACATCGACGTGCGCCCCGACGGGCTCGGCCTGCCCGAGGGCGCCGGGTCTGTGGCCGATGGCGAGGAGCTGTTCTACGACCGCTGCGCCGTCTGCCACGGCGATTTCGGCGAGGGCGTGGACCGCTGGCCCGTGCTCGCGGGCGGGCAGGGCACCCTCGCGGACGCGCGCCCGGTGAAGACCATCGGCTCCTACTGGCCGTACCTGTCGACGGTGTGGGATTACGTCCACCGCGCCATGCCCTTCGGCGAAGCGCAGAGCCTCTCGGCGGATGAAACCTACGCCATCACCGCCTACCTGATGTATCTCAATGATCTCGTGGATGACGACTTCGAACTGTCGAAGGAGAATTTCCTCGAGGTGCGCCTGCCCAACGAGGCGAACTTCTATCCGGACGACCGCATGGACAGCCCGGTGATGAAGAAACGCGAGGTGTGCATGAGCGACTGCAAGACCTCGGTGGAGATCACCAAGCGGGCCGCGGTGCTCGACGTCACCCCCGAGGGCGAGGGCGACGCGATGGAGTGATCCCGCCCAAGGGATTGTTCCAGAAGGGATTTCACGCTGCGGGCCGGGGGAGGCATCCCCCGGCCCGCTTGCTTTTGTGCGGCGCGGCGCCCGCGGCGGGCCCCTGTGCGGGTGCGAAGTGTCTGAAAGCGTTGACAGAAGGGGGGAATCAGGGGCTAATTAAACAAAGAAACGATGTGAAAATGCCCCGCGCGGCCCGCGCCGGGCGCCGCGGATCGGGAGGTCCGGGCGCCCCGCAGGGCGCGGCCCGCCGGGCGGCTTTCGGGAGGCTTCATGAGCGAAGCGAAGACACGCGCGGGCGCTCCGCGCGCGCCGAAGACCCTTGTCCTGCGCGCCGCCGCCGGGGCGGGCGCCGCGGCCCTTGCCGGGATCCTCGCCCTCGCCGCGCCCGCCGCGGCCGCGGACCTGGCGGATGCCGAGGCGGGCGCGCAGGTCTGGAAGAAGTGCAAGTCGTGCCACATGGTCGGCGAGGACGCGCGCAACCGGGTCGGCCCGCACCTGAACGGCGTGTTCGGGCGCCGCGCCGCGACGGTCGAGGACTACCGCTATTCCAAGGACATGCAGCGCGCGGGCGATGACGGGCTGACCTGGACCACCGAGAAGCTCGACATCTATATCGAGAATCCCAAGGCGCTGGTCACCGGCACCCGCATGGCCTTCCGCGGCATCAAGGACCCGCAGGACCGCGCCAACCTGATCGCCTTCCTGCGCGGCTATACCGCCAGCCCCTCGGACATCCCCGAATCGGCCCCCACCGCGGCGCCGCGGGACCCTGACGTGGATCCCGCGATCCTCGCGATCCAGGGCGACCCGGCCTACGGGGAATACCTGTCCTCGGAATGCGTGACCTGCCACCAGGCCGACGGCGCCGACCGGGGCATCCCCTCGATCGTGGGCTGGCCGGCCGAGGATTTCGTCACCGCCATGCACGCCTACAAGAACGAGCATCGGCCCCACCCGGTGATGCGGATGATGGCGCAGCGGCTCTCGGACGAGGAGATCGCCGGGCTCGCCGCCTGGTTCGCCGAGGCGCACTGAACGCGGCCCGGCGCATCCCCCGAAATAGGCATGCGGGGGGCGCGAAGACGACTGACAACAAAAATGAACGCCAGGTATCCAGGGAAGGAACAGATGATGAAACTGACCAGACGAGGCTTCGTCGGCGCCGCGGGCGCCGCGACCGCGGCCCTCGCCGCCCCCGCCGCCATCGGCCAGGCCCGGCCGCATGTCGTGGTGATCGGCGGCGGCGTCGGCGGCGCCACGGCGGCCCGTTACCTGGCCAAGGACGGCAAGGGCGCGGTCGACGTCACGCTGATCGAGCCGACGCGGACCTATTACACCTGCTTCTTCTCGAACCTCTATATCGGCGGTTTCCGCGAATTCCAGTCGCTGGCCCATGGCTATGGCGCGCTGGTCTCGGATTTCGGGATCAACGTGGTCCATGACTGGGCCATCGGGGTCGACAGGGACGCGAAGACCGTGGCCCTCGCGGGCGGCTCTTCCGTGCCCTATGACCGGCTGGTGCTGTCCCCGGGCATCGATTTCCGCCCCGAGACGGTGCCCGGCTGGGGCGTCTCGGCCCAGCACGCGATGCCCCACGCCTACAAGGCCGGGAGCCAGACGCAGCTTCTCAAGGCGCAGCTCGAGGCGATGCCCCAGGGCGGGACCTTCATCATGGTCGCGCCGCCGAACCCGTTCCGCTGCCCGCCGGGACCCTATGAGCGGGTGTCGATGATCGCGCACAAGCTGAAGGCCGAGAACCCGACGGCGAAGATCCTGATCCTCGATCCGAAGCCCAAATTCTCCAAGCAGGCCCTGTTCCAGGACGGCTGGGCGCGCCATTACGGCGGCATGGTCGAATGGATCGGCGGCGATTTCATCGACGGGATCGAGGGGGTGGACCCCGCGGCGATGACCGTCAGCGCGGGCGGCGACACCTACAAGGGCGACGTCGTGAACGTGATCCCGGGCATGAAGGCGGGCCGCATCGCCGAGCTTGCGGGCGTGACCAACGAGGCCGGCTGGGCGCCCATCGTCCCCGCCTCGATGCAGTCGAAGATGGACCCGAACATCTACGTGATCGGCGACGCGACGCAGAACGGCGACATGCCCAAATCCGGCTTCTCGGCCAATTCCCAGGCCAAGGTGGCGGCGATGGCGGTGCGCGCGGACCTGACCGGGTCGCGCCTGTTCCCGGCCAAGTTCGCCAACACCTGCTGGTCGCTGATCGGCACGGATGACGGCGTGAAGGTCGGCGCCGCCTACGAGGCGACCGAGGAGAAGATCGCCAAGACCTCGGGCTTCATCTCGGCGGTCGGCGAGGATGCGGCGCTGCGCAAGCAGACCTACGAGGAGAGCCTCGGCTGGTATGACGGCATCACCACCGACACGTTCGGCGCGTGACCGTGCGGCGCGTGTCCGGGCGGGGCCGCGCCGCGCCGCGCGGGCGGCGCTGACGGCCCCGTGTTCCGCCCCGGGCTGGCGTCCGGGGCGGCGCGGCGCTATCTGGCCGGGCGAGACACCTGCCGAGGAGCGCGACCATGGACCAGCTGCCCTTCTATATCGGGCCCTTCGGGGCCTGCGCCGCCGCGGCGATGACCGGATCGCTGTTCCGCCCCGGCGCCTGGTACGCGGGGCTGCAAAAGCCGTCCTGGACGCCGCCGAACTGGCTGTTCCCGGTGGCCTGGACGCTGCTCTACGTGTTGATGGCGCTGGGGGCGGGCCGGGTCGCCGCGGCGCTGGCGGCAGGGCAGGAAGACGCCTGGCGCGGGGCGCTCGGCCTCGGCCTCTGGGCGCTGCAGATCACGCTCAACGCGCTGTGGTCGCCGGTGTTCTTCGGGCTGCGGCTGCCGCGGCTCGGGCTCGGCATCATCTGCGCCATGTGGATCGCGCTGGCGGGCACGGTCTGGGGCTTCGCGGGGATCGATCCGCTGGCGGCCCTGATGGTCGCTCCGACGCTTCTGTGGGGCGCCTATGCGGCGACGCTGAACCTCGGCGTCATGCGGTTGAACCCGGCTTCGGCCTTCGGGGGCGGGGCCCCGGAAAACACTGCGGAATAGCGACATTGGGACCGTTGTCCCGGGTGATGAATTCGGTATTTTGCATGACTCAGATCAAGGCGCGGGAAAGCTTTTCCGCCGAAACGGGTGGGGTGTGAAACCACCAGCGCGGGAGGCCGGGGCGATCCATCGCCGCCCGGACGGCGCGAAGGCGGGCCCGGAAGGGCCGGCCGCAAGGCGGCCCTCGGGGCCGGGAACGCGCTCGGGCGCGAAGCTCAGGACACCGGCGGCGCCGCATCGCGGAGCCCCGGCGCTTGCGGAGGCAGGAATGGACTACGAAGCGTTTTTCGAAAGCCAGCTCGACGCGCTGCGCGAGGAAGGCAACTACCGCGTCTTCGCGAACCTGGAACGGCAGGTCGGGGACTTCCCCCGCGCCACCCGCCGCACCGGCCAGCGCCAGCATGACGTGACGGTCTGGTGCTCGAACGACTATCTCGGGATGGGCCAGCACCCCAAGGTGCGCGCGGCGATGATCGAGGCGATCGAGACCTGCGGCGCCGGCGCGGGCGGCACCCGCAACATCTCGGGCACCAACGTGCATCACGTGGCGCTGGAGGAAGAGCTGGCGGATCTGCACGGCAAGGAATCGGCGCTGCTCTTCACCTCGGGCTACGTGTCGAACTGGGCGGCGCTGTCGACGCTCGGCGCCAAGCTGCCGAACGCGGTGATCCTGTCGGACGCGCTGAACCACGCCTCGATGATCGAGGGGATGCGCCATTCCAAGGCCGACCGCCGGATCTGGAAGCACAACGACGTCGAGGACCTGCGCCGCCACCTGTCGGAACTGGACCCCGACCGGCCGAAGATCGTGGCCTTCGAATCGGTCTACTCGATGGATGGCGACATCGCCCCGATCAAGGAGATCTGCGACGTCGCGGACGAGTTCGGCGCGATGACCTACCTGGACGAGGTTCATGCCGTCGGCCTTTACGGCCCGCGCGGCGGCGGCGTGGCCGAGCGCGAGGGGCTGATGGACCGCGTGACCCTGATCGAGGGCACGCTGGGCAAGGCCTTCGGCGTGATGGGCGGCTACGTGGCGGCCTCCTCGGCGCTGTGCGACTTCATCCGCAGCTTCGCCTCGGGCTTCATCTTCACCACCTCGCTGCCGCCCTCGGTGGCCGCGGGCGCCTGCGCGTCGATCCAGCACCTCAAGACGTCCGACGACGAACGCCTCGGCCAGCGCCGCGCCGTGGCGCGCCTGCGCAAGCGGCTCGACGACATGGGCATCCCGCACCTGCCGAACCCGTCCCACATCGTCCCGGTGATGGTGAAGGACCCGGTGAAGTGCAAGATGATCTCGGACATCCTGCTCGACGATTACGGGATCTACGTGCAGCCGATCAATTACCCGACCGTGCCGAAGGGGACCGAGCGGCTGCGCTTCACCCCCTCGCCGCTCCACACGGACGAGGATATCGAGCACCTGGTCAAGGCGCTCCACGACCTGTGGTCCCGCTGCGCGCTCAGCCGCGTCGCCGCCTGACCGGCGCGGGGTCCGGGCCGGTCCCGGACCCTGCCGCCCCCCCTTGGGGCCGCCCCCGCACGGGAGGGCGGCGCGGCCCTGATTACCGGCAGCGCAGCGGCGTTCCGCCACGCAGAAAACACGGTTCTTTGGTGTGGTTGACGCTCCAGAAGCCCTATGTTCCCCTCTGCGCAGCTAGGAAAAACCCCAGCCCTCTTGGAGGAGACGAACCTATGAAGACCTTCGCGACCACGACCCTCGTGGCCATGGGCCTGGCGCTCGCCGCCGCCCCGTCTTTCGCGGCCGATGCCGGCGCGGGCGAGAAGACGTTCAAGAAGTGCAAGTCGTGCCACATGATCCAGAACGGCGACGACACCATCTTCCGCGGCGGCAAGACCGGCCCGAACCTCTACGGCATCATCGGCCGCACCGCCGGTACGGTCGACGGCTTCCGCTATGGCGACGACCTGGTCGCCGCCGGTGAGAAGGGCCTCGTCTGGACCGAGGAGAACCTGGCCGAGTACGTCGCCGATCCGAAAGAGTTCCTGCGCACCTATCTCGACGACGGCAAGGCCAAGTCGAAGATGTCCTACAAGCTGCGCAAGGGCGGCGACGACGTGGCGGCCTATCTCGCCTCCGTCGCCCAGTGACGGGCCGCGCCCCCCGGGGTGCGCCGCGTGAAACAGGAAACGGCCCCCGGCGGCGATGCCGGGGGCCGTTTTCATGTCTGCGGGGGGGCAGGGGAGCGCCTCAGGCCAGCCCGAAATCCTCGAGCAGGGTGCGCCCGGCGCGGTCCTCGAGCTCGAGCACCCAGAGGTCGGGGTCCGCGTCCCGGCGCTTCGCCGCCGCGGCGTCGATCTCCGCCTCGGGCCCGCGCTTGATCCGGGTCCAGACCGGCTCCCAGTTCGGCCCCGGCTCCCGCGCCCAGAGGTCGGCGTTCCCGTCGAGCGTCGCGCATTTCACCAGCACCGCGCCCGCCGTGGCGTCGCCCTTCGCGGTGACATAGGTCGGGATATGGGCGGCCCCGAGCCGCACCAGGTAGGCCGAGACCCAGATCTCGGTGGTCAGGCGCACCACCGCGCTCAGCCCTTCGTGTCGGTGAAATCGAGGCCCATATGGGTGTAGCGCTCGGATTCCTCCATCCAGTTCGGCCGCGCCTTCACCTCGAGGAACAGGTGCACCTTGCGCTCCAGCAGCGCCTCGATCTCGGTGCGGGACTCGGCGCCGATCACCTTGATCGTCTCGCCCCGCTTGCCCAGGACGATGCCCTTGTGGCCGTCGCGGGCCACGTAGATGATCTGCTGGATGCGCACCGAGCCGTCCTTGCGCTCCTCCCAGCTCTCGGTCTCCACCGTCAGCTGGTAGGGCAGCTCCTGGTGCAGGCGCAGGGTCAGCTTCTCGCGCGTGATCTCGGCGGCGATCATCCGCAGCGGCGCGTCGGCGATCTGGTCCTCGGGGTAGTGCCACGGCCCCTCGGGCATCCGCTCCCCGAGCCAGGCGCGCAGGTCCTCGACCCCGTGGCCCTTCTCGGCCGAGATCATGAAGGTCGCCTCGAAATCCGCCGCCTCGTTCAGCTTCGCGGTCAGCGCCAGCAGCTGCTCGGCCTTCACCCGGTCGATCTTGTTGATCACCAGGATCAGGCGGCCGCGGGGGGCGCGGTCCCGCAGGCCCGAGAGGATGGTCTCCACGCCCTCGGTCACGCCCCGGTGGGCCTCGACCAGCAGGGCGACGACATCGGCGTCCTCGGCCCCGCCCCAGGCGGCGGCGACCATGGCGCGGTCAAGCTTGCGGCGCGGGCGGAACAGGCCGGGGGTGTCGATGAACACGACCTGGGCGTTCTGCTCCGGCGCCAGCGCCACGCCGCGGATGCGGGCGCGGGTGGTCTGCACCTTGTGGGTGACGATGGAGACCTTGGCGCCGACCATGCGGTTGAGCAGGGTCGACTTGCCCGCGTTCGGCTCTCCGATCAGGGCGACGAAGCCGCAGCGGGTCGGGCCTTCGGGGGCGGCGGGGGGGGCGGTGTCTTCGGTCATCTGGTCTCCGCTCGCCCATCCGGGGGCGACGAGGTTGCAGGGCGGCGCATCAGGCCGACGCCTTATCATACGTAAATCCGAGCGCGGCTTCGACCGGCCCGTCCTGGCCGAGATGCCCGGCGAAATCGCGCAGCGCCTGCGCCTCGTGCGGGTCCTCGCGCGCGAGGTCCGCCTCGGTCAGCGGGTGCACGTCCTCGATCCCGACCACCGCCGCGCCGCGGGCGTCGAACCAGGCGACCACCAGTTCGCGATAGGCGGTGGGCGAGGTGCAGAGGGCGAGCGTCAGCATGTAGGCGCCGATGGCGCCGCCATCGAGGAATTCCGTCTCCGTCGGACCGGCGGAGCCGCGGACGATGTGGCACAGGCCGATCCAGGCCTGCGGGGGCTGCCGGCGGGGTCGCGCGCTCACGCGCCGTCCTTCGCCGCGGCGGCGTGATCGGGGGCGAGCCGCGCGAGGAGCGCCGCGGCGGCGGCCTGCTGGGCGGCGCGCTTGGACTGCGCCTTGCCCTCGGCCCGGGCGCCGTCCTTCATCTGCGCCGCCACGGTGAAGACCGGGGCGTGATCGGGGCCGGAACGCTCCAGAACCTCGTATTTCGGCGGGGTCTGGCCGCGGGCCTGCGCCCATTCCTGCAGCGCCGTCTTGGCGTCCTGCGGGGCGGGGGCGGCGGCGGCGGCCTTGATCAGCGGGCCCCAGAGCCGGAGGATCGCCTTGCGGGCCGCATCCATGCCCTGGTCGAGATAGACGGCGGCGATCAGCGCCTCCATCCCGTCGCCCAAGACGGCGGTCTTGCGCCGCCCGCCGGTCGCGTGCTCGGACCGGCCGAGGCGAATCAGGTCGCCGAGGTTCAGCCCCGCCGCCACAGCGGCGCAGCTTTCCTTGCGCACCAGCTGGTTGTAGCGCGGGGCCAGCTCGCCCTCGGAGGCGTTCGGGAACGCCTCGTACAGCGCCTCGGCGATCACCAGCCCCAGCACCCGGTCCCCGAGGAACTCCATCCGCTCGTTGTGCGGGCGGGCGACGGAGGAGGCGGAGGCGTGGGTCAGCGCCTCCTCCAGCCGCGGGGTGGGCTCGACCGGCACGCCGAGCGCCGTGCCCAGCGCCGCCGCCGCGTCTTCAAGGGCGCGCTTCGCCATCCCGGCCGCCCGTCAGTTGATCGACACGAAGAACCGGTCGGCGCGCCAGTTCCACACCTCCCAGATCTGCCCGCCGAAGCTGAGCGCGATGAGGTCGGCGCGGCCGATCAGGTTCTCGAACGGCACCATGCCGAGATCGGCGCGGCTGTCCGAGGAGTTGTCGCGGTTGTCGCCCATGAAGAAGAAGTGCCCCTCGGGGACCACGAATTCACGGGTGTTGTCGGTGTAGGGCGCGTTGTTGGAATCGGCGTTCAGCACCACGTGCTCGACCCCGTTGGGCAGCGTCTCGATGAAGCTGTCCTTGACGCACAGCCGCTCGCCGTCGACCGAGCGCCATTCCTTGCACTGCAGGCGCACGCCATAGGGCGCGGGCTCCAGGAACTCGCCGTTCGGGCGCTGGGGCGCGGCCTCGCCGTTGATGTAGAGGATGCCCTCGGTCACCTGGATCCGGTCGCCGGGCAGGCCGACGAGGCGCTTGACGTAGTCCTGCTGGTTGCGCGGGTGCTTGAACACGATCACGTCGCCGCGCTCCGGCTCCGAGGCCAGCACGCGCCCGTCGAAGGGCAGGAACGAGAAGGGCAGCGAGTGCTGGGAGTACCCGTAGGAATACTTGGAGACGAACAGGAAGTCGCCGACCAGCAGGGTGGATTTCATCGAGCCCGAGGGGATCCAGAAGGGCTGGAACAGAAGGGTGCGGAACACGCCCGCGATGAGCAGCGCATAGACGACCGTTTTCACGAGCTCGCCAAGGCTCTCCTTCTTCTTCGCCATGGGGTGGGGCCTTCCGAAAATGCATCTGGGGACCGCGGCGAAGGCGCCGCGGTCTTTCGCCGGGGTTGTCGCGCGCGGGTCGGGACGTGTCAAGCGAGGCGCGGGGGCGCCTCACGCCTTCGGGCGGTCCTCGTCCGAGGGGAAGGACAGGGATTCGAGCCCGTCGCGCAGCGCCTCGATCACCACGAAGGCCTGCGCCCAGGGATGGTCGTCGGTGATGGTCACATGCACCACCGCAGAATGGCCGGGGGGCGTGAGCTCGGCCAGGCGCCGGGCCGCGCCGCCGGTCAGCCGCATGGTGGGCTTGCCCGAGGGCAGGTTCACCACGCCCATCTCGCGCCAGGCGACGCCCATGCGCAGGCCGGTGCCGAGGGCCTTGGACATCGCCTCCTTCGCGGCCCAGCGCTTGGCGTAGCTCGCCGCCCGCTCGCGCCGCTTCTCGGACTTGGCCTGCTCCACCTCGGTGAAGACGCGCTGCACGAAGCGCTGGCCGAACCGCTCCAGCGTGCCCTCGATCCGGCGGATGTCCGCCAGGTCGGATCCGATGCCGATGATCATGGGCGCCCCTCGCCTTGCTGGTGAACCGGGTCGCGGGACATGGCTCAGCGCCCCGCGATGAGCGCCGCGCCCGCGGCGGCGAAGAGCAGCGCGACGAGGCCCTCGAGCGGGCGCGCCGCCCGGGCCCAGACCGCCAGCGCCCGCGCGGTGGAGAACATCAGCGCCAGCCCCCCGAAGCGGATCACCCCGAGCAGGGCGCAGAGGAGCAGCGGCTGGGCCAGTTCCGACGGCGGCAGCTCGGGCGAGACGACGACCGAGAACAGCGCCGCCCAGAACAGCGCCGACTGCGCGTTGGACAGCTGCAGCGCGAGGCCGCGCGCGAAGACCCTGCGCATCGGCTCGCGCCCCCGCGGGGCGCCTTCGCCGGGCGGCTTGCGCCCGCGGACCGCGTTGCGCGCCGCGCGGGCGGCGAGGAACAGCAGGTACGCCCCCCCGAGGACCCGCGCCGCCTGCGCCGCGCCGGGATGGGCGAGCAGGAAGGCCCCGAGGCCGAAGGCGGCCGCGAGGCTCCAGGCCACCGAGCCGGTCCACAGCCCCGCCGCGAAGGCGAGGCCCGGCCCGCGCCCGTTGCGCAGGCTTTCGGCCAGCAGGCCGAGCGTGGCCGGGGTGGGTTGCAGCACCGCCGCGCCATAGAGCCCGGCGACGAGGCCGAGCTCGGCCCCGGTCATGCGGCGCCCTCGCCCAGCGCCTCGCGCCGCGCGGCGTCGATGATCTCGCGCATCCGGCGGATGGCGCTGTCGAGGCCCGAGAAGATCGCCTCGCCGATGATGTAATGGCCGATGTTGAGCTCGCGCAGCTCGGGGAAGGCGGCGACGGGGCCGACGGTGTCGAAGGTCAGCCCGTGGCCCGCGTGGACCTCGAGCCCCAGCGAATGGGCGAAGGCCGACATCTCGCGCAGGCGCTCCAGCTCGGCGTCGCGATCGGCGAAGCGGCCTTCGAAATGCGCGTCGCAATAGGCGCCGGTGTGGAGTTCGACGACGGGCGCGCCGATGCGGGCGGCGGCCTCGATCTGGCGGCGGTCGGCGGCGATGAAGATCGACACCCGGCAGCCCGCCTCGGCCAGGGGCGCGATGAAGTGGGCGAGGCGGTTTTCATCGGCGGCGACCTCGAGGCCGCCTTCCGTGGTCCGCTCCTCGCGCTTCTCGGGGACGATGCAGACGGCATGGGGGACGTGGCGCAGGGCGATGGCCTGCATCTCGGCGGTCGCGGCCATCTCGAAGTTCAGGGGAACCTTGAGCGTGGCGGCGAGGGCCTCGATGTCGGGGTCGGTGATGTGGCGGCGATCCTCGCGCAGGTGGGCGGTGATGCCGTCGGCGCCCGCCGCCTCGGCCACGCGGGCGGCGCGCAGCGGGTCGGGATGGGCGCCGCCGCGGGCGTTCCGGATGGTGGCCACGTGGTCGATGTTGACGCCGAGGCGGACGCGGGTGGGGGCGGAGCCGGACATGGAAGGCCTTTCGCGCGAGAAGGGTGCGGTCGGCCAGAGGATAGGGATTTCCGCGCGGATCGCCAGTGGCGCGGCGCGCATGGCCGTCAGGGCGCGGGCGTCCGTCCCCGGAGAGGGGCGGCGGGAGCGTGCGCCCCAGCGCGGGGCGGCGGCGCCGGGCGCCGAGGGGCAGGGGCGGCGCGAGGGGGGGGCGCGCGAGGGGGGACAGGCGCGTGGCGGCAAGGACAGGCGTCCTGCGGGCGCCGCGCGCGTGTCGCCGTGGGGCGGGGCGCCGGCGGCTCCCATATGCGCGGCGAAGGCGCGGCGCGTGGACCCGCGAGGGGCGCGGGCGCCCTCCCGGCTCAGGCGCTTCCGGCGTCGGGGGCGGTGTGGCCGGAGCCGCCCTGGGCGTTCTTGGCCTCGGCGCGGCGCTTGCGCGAGGCGGCGGCGCGGGCGGCATGGGCCTTCATCCGCTCCTTCGCGCGCTGCATCAGCATGTTGCGGCGGCGGGCCTGGAAGGCGGCCACGGCCGGGCGCAGCAGCAGGTAGGAGGCGACCGAGGCCGCCAGCCCCGGCAGCAGCCCGCCCACGAGATAGGGCAGGAAGATCGCGTCGAGATTGTCCCACAGCCAGCCGAAGCCGTAATGGCCGTCCGGGGCGTGGAAATGGATGCCGGTGATGCGGCTGCCCATCCAGAAGGACGACGAGGCGATCAGCGGGAAGGTCAGCGGGTTGCCGACGAAGGTGCCGACGGCCGAGGACAGCAGGTTCCCGCGCAAGATCCAGGCCAGCGCCGCGGCGACGATGAAGTGGAAGCCGAAGAAGGGCGTGAAGCTGGCCTGCACCCCGCAGGCGAAGCCGATGGCGATCCGGTGCGGGGTGTCGGGCAGGCGCTGCATCCGCTTTCCGAGATAGACATAGCCGCGCCGCCAGCCCTTGCGGGGGGCGAGCGTTTCGCGGAGCCGATCCCAGAACGGGGGCTTGTCACGCCGTTTGAACACCATGCCGAAGGGCCCTCACTGTCCCTGCGCGCCGGTCGCCCGGCCGTTACGCGCCCGCGCCGGGCGCATCGCCCGCCGCGGGATCCCCCTTCGCCGCGCCCCCCTCGGGCGCCGCGTCGCCGCGGATATCCCCGCCGCGACCCTCGTCGCCGCCCCCGCCCGCCCGGGCCGCCTGCGCGAAGCCGCGCGGCGACGGGTCGGACCAGGACTGCGCCCCGGCCACCAGCGCGCTTTCGCGGGCCGGCAGGATGCGACGAACTTCCGTCACCACGGGTTCTGCCGCAAGCCGGGTTACGATGCGGTTGAGGTGCTTCAGGTCGCGGACCTCCACGTCGACCCGGGCCCGGTAGAAATCCGGCCGCCGCTCGGTGAATTCCAGCCCGATGATATCCGAGAACTCGTCCGAGATCACCGTGCAGACCCTGGCCAGCGCCCCCCGTTCATGCGCGAAGATCAGGCTCAGCGCCGTCTGCCGGGGACGGGCGCCGTCATTCTCCCAGCGCAGGTCGATCCACCGCTCCGGCTCCTCTTCGTAATGCGCCAGCATCGGGCAGTCTATGGCGTGGACCGTCACACCCTTGCCCGGCTCGGCGATGCCGATGATCCGGTCGCCGGGGACGGGCAGGCAGCAATGTCCCTCATGCGCGTGGCGCGCGGCGTCGAGGCCCTTGATCCCGTCGCCCTCGGGGGCGGGGGACTGCATCTCGTCCGTCTCCACGTCGGGCCAGAGGGCGGCGGCGACCTGCACGGCCGAGAGCTCGGCCGCGCCGATCCGCGCCTGGAGATCCTCGGCATCCGCGCAGCCGAATTTCTGCGCGGCGAAATCGAGCGTGCGCGAGGACCAGTCGCGCCCGAGCCGTTCGAACAGCTGGCGCAGGATCGCCTCGCCCATCCGCACGTGCTTGGCCCGGCGCTCCGAGCGCAGGGCGCGGCGGATCGCGGCGCGGGCGCGGCCGGTGACGGTCATCTGCTCCCAGACCGGCTGCGGGCGCTGCGCCTCGGCGCGGATCACCTCCACGGTCTGGCCGTTCTGCAGCACGGTCCAGAGCGGCTTGCGCACGTTGTCGATCTTGGCGCCGACGCAGGAATCGCCGATGCGGGTGTGGATCGCGTAGGCGAAGTCGATCGGCGTGGCCCCGCGGGGCAGCTTGATGACCTTGCCCTTGGGGGTGAAGCAGAACACCTGGTCCTGGAACATCTCGAGCTTCACGTGCTCGAGGAACTCGTCCGGGTTCTCGGCCGTCTCGAAGCTCTCGGACAGGTCGCGCAGCCAGCGGAACGGGTCGGCGACGAAGCGGTTCTCGGTCGGGGCGCCGTTCTTGTAGGCCCAGTGCGCGGCGATGCCGGTCTCGGCGACCTCGTGCATCTCCTCGGTGCGGATCTGCACCTCCACCCGGCGCGCGTCGCGGCCCGAGACGGTGGTGTGGATCGACCGGTACCCGTTGTCCTTGGGCTGGGAGATGTAGTCCTTGAACCGGGTCGGCACCGCGCGCCACTTGCGGTGGACGGCGCCGAGGGCGCGGTAGCAGTCCATGTCGGAGCGGGTGATGATGCGGAACCCGTAGATGTCCGAGAGGCGCGAGAACGGCTCGCCCTTCTGCTGCATCTTGCGCCAGATCGAGAAGGGGCGCTTTTCGCGGCCATAGACCCGGGCGTCGATGCCCTCGGCGGCCAGCAGGTCCTTGATGTCGCCGGTGATCGCCTCGATCACGTCGCCGGTGCGCGCGCGCAGCTCCTCGCGCCGGGCGATGATGTCCTCCCGGCTCTCGGGGTCGAGCACGGTGAAGGACAGGTCCTCCAGCTCCTCGCGCATCTTCTGCATGCCCATGCGGCCGGCGAGCGGCGCATAGATCTCCATCGTCTCGCGCGCCTTCTGCTCCTGCTTGTGGGGCCGCATCGCGCCGATGGTGCGCATGTTGTGGAGGCGGTCGGCGAGCTTGACCAGCAGCACCCGCACGTCGCGGGACATGGCGAAGAACAGCTTGCGCAGGTTCTCGGCCTGCTCGGTCTCGGTCGAGGAAAGCTGCAGCTTGGTGAGCTTGGTGACGCCGTCGACCAGCTCGGCCACCTCGTCCCCGAACAGCTCGCGCAGCTCGATCAGCGTGGCGCCGGTGTCCTCGACGGTGTCGTGCAGAAGGGCGGTGACGATGGTCGCGTCGTCGAGGCGCAGTCCCGTGAGGATGTCGGCCACCGCGACGGGGTGGACCCAGTATTCCTCGCCCGACTTGCGGAATTGCCCGGCATGGGAGCGCATGCCGAAGACATAGGCGGCCGAGAGCAGGCCCTCGTCCGAGCCCGGGTTGTAGGCCTTGACCTTCTCGATCAGCTCGAACTGCCTGGTCACGGCGTCGCCTTCCGGGGGGAGGCGGGGGGCGGCGGCCGCCCCCCGCGGTCTTCGCTCAGGACTTGTCCTGCTCGGCCATCAGGGCGCGCAGGAGCTGTTCCTCCGTCAGATCGTCCTCGGCGGGAACGTCGGCGCTGGCGCCGCCGCCCATCAGGAGGGCCATGCTGTCCTCCTCGGGCTCGTCCACCTCGATCTGGCGCTGGTGGCTTTCGATCGCGCTTTCACGCAGGTCGTCGGGCGAGAGCATCTCGTCCGCGATCTCGCGCAGGGCGACGACGGGATTCTTGTCGTTGTCGCGGTCGACGGTGATGGCCGCCCCGGTGGAAATCTGACGCGCCCGGTGGGCGGCCAGAAGGACCAGGTCGAACCGGTTCGGAACCTTGTCGACGCAATCTTCGACGGTGACGCGGGCCATGTGCGCTCCAGCTTCTCGTCTGAAAGGAAAGGAAGCCCGTCTTATATGCGGGCGCGCCGGGCGTTTCAAGCGCCGGGGCGACTCGCGCGTTTATGACGGGTCGAGAGTCGATTCTTGCGGCCAAATGCGACTTTTCCGTGTCGGAAGCGTTGCAACCGCGGGTATGAACGATATGTTCGCATTTGCCTGATCCGCGCGCACCCCACACCCAAGGGGCCTGAGGACATTTCCGTCCGCTTGCCTCACCAAAAAGACGCGGACGGGAATTGTCAGGAGAAAACATGTTTTATCGGGACGAAAGGTTGGCCCTCTTCATCGACGGCTCCAACCTCTATGCCGCGGCCAAGGCCCTTGGCTTCGACATCGACTACAAGCTGCTGCGCTCCGAATTCATGCGCCGCGGCAAACTGGTTCGAGCGTTCTACTACACCGCGCTGGTCGAGGATCAGGAGTATTCGCCGATCCGCCCCCTGGTCGACTGGCTCGACTATAATGGCTTCACCATGGTGACCAAGCCGGCGAAGGAATTCGTCGACAGCTCGGGCCGCCGCAAGGTGAAGGGCAACATGGACATCGAACTGGCGGTGGACGCCATGGAGATGGCCGAGCGGATCGACCACATGGTCCTGTTCTCGGGCGACGGCGACTTCAAGCCGCTCATCCAGGGGATCCAGCGCAAGGGCGTGCGGTGCTCGGTGGTCTCCACCATCCGCTCCAACCCGCCGATGATCGCCGATGAGCTGCGCCGCCAGGCCGACAACTTCATCGAGCTCGACGAGCTGCGCGACGTGATCGGCCGCCCGCCGCGCCCGCCGCGCCACCAGGAGGAGGCGGAGAAGCCCGCCCCCGCCGCGGCCGACGCCGAGGAGTGAGCGCCCCGCCCGGGTCGGGACAGGACCCCGGGCGCAGGGCTGATGCGAAACGCCCCGCCGGAGCGATCCCGCGGGGCGTTTTCGTGCGCGCGGCGGGGGGCGGGGGGGCAGGGGGGCAGGGGGCCCGCAGGCCCCCGCCGCCTCACTCCATCGCTTCAAGCTCGTCGATGAAGCTTTCGATCAGCGACAGGCCCTTGTCCCAGAAGGCCGGGTCCTTGGCATCCAGCCCAAAGGGCGCCAGCAGCTCGCCATGTTTCTTTGAGCCGCCCGCGGCCAGCAGGTCGAAATACTTGGCCGGGAAGCCCTCGGGCTCGGCCTCGTAAACGGCGTAGAGCGCGTTCACCAGCCCGTCGCCGAACGCATAGGCGTAGACGTAGAAGGGCGAGTGGATGAAGTGGCCCACATAGCACCAGAAGGTCTCGTACCCGTCGGCGAAGGTGAAGGCGTCGCCGAGGCTCTCGGTCTGCACGCCCATCCAGATGCCGTTGATGTCCTCGGCCGTCAGCTCGCCCTCGAGGCGGGCGGCATGGACGCGCCGCTCGAACTCGTAGAACGCGATCTGGCGCACGACCGTGTTGATCATGTCCTCGACCTTGCCGGCCAGCAGCGCCTTGCGCCGCGCCGGGTCCGTCTCGGCCGCGAGCAGCTTGCGGAAGGTCAGCATCTCGCCGAACACCGAGGCGGTTTCGGCCAGGGTCAGGGGCGTCGAAGACAGCAGCTCCCCCTGGCCCGCGGCGAGGACCTGGTGCACGCCGTGGCCAAGCTCATGCGCGAGCGTCATCACGTCCCGGGTCTTGCCGAGATAGTTGAGCATCACGTAGGGATGCGCGTCGACCACCGTGGGATGGGCGAAGGCGCCCGGGGCCTTGCCGGGCTTCACCGGCGCGTCGATCCAGCCCTTGTCGAAGAAGGGCGCGGCGATGTCGGCCATCTTCGGGTCGAACCCGGCATAGGCCGAGAGGACGGTCTCCTTCGCCTCGGTCCAGGGGATCTGGCGGTCGGGGGCGCCGGGCAGGGGCGCGTTGCGGTCCCAGTACTCGAGCTTCTCGAGGCCGAGCCACTTGGCCTTCATCTTGTAGTAGCGGTGCGAGAGGCGCGGATAGGCGGCCATCACCGCCTCGCGCAGCGCGTCGACCACCTCGGGCTCGACCTGGTTGGCGAGGTGCCGGCCCGCATCGGCGGCGCCCATCTTGCGCCAGCGGGTCTCGATCTCGTGCTCTTTCACGAGGGTGTTCATGATCCGCACGTAGATCGGCAGCGTCTCGGCGAAGACCTCCGAGAGGGCCGCGGCGGCGGCGGCGCGCTTGTCGCGGTCATTGTCCGACAGCAGGGTCAGCGTGGCCTCGAGCGGCAGCGTCTCGCCGTCCACCTCGAAGGTCAGGCGCGACTGGGTCTCGTCGAAGAGGCGGTTCCACGCGGCGGAGCCGACGACGGACTGGTCGTGCAGGAAGCTCTCCAGCTCATCCGACAGCTGGTGCGGGGCGAGGGCGCGCTGGCGGTCGATCCAGGGCTTGTAATAGGCCAGCGCGGGAGAGGCGGCGAGCTGGGCCTGCAGGGTCTCCTCGGAGATGCGGTTCATCTCCAGCGTGAAGAACACCAGGCAGGCGGTGTCGTCGGTGATCCGCCCCTGCGCGTCGCCCATGAACTTGGCGCGCGCGGGATCGGCGGTGTTCTGGTAGTAGCGCAGCCCGGCGAAGGACATCAGCCGGCCGATGGTGGAGGACATCGCCTCGTACCGCTTGAGGGCGGTGGCCATCTCGTCGCCCGAGAGGTCGGCGAGGCGGCCCTGGTACTCGGCCGCGAAGGCCTGCGCCTCGTCCCGCACGCGGTCGAGATCTGCGGCGAATTCCGGCGCGTCGGGGGCGGCGTAGAGGTCGGAGAGGTCCCATTCGGGCAGCTCGCCGAAGGGCGACGCGTCGCCCGCGGCGCCCCCCGCCCCGCCGGCCGCGTCGAGCAGCGGCGTGCGGGCGAGGATGGCGGCGAGGGGCGAGAGGTCGGGGCGCATGGGCGGTCTCCTGGGTGTCTGGGTCGGGCGGCGCGGGGGACGCGCCGGGAATGGGGGCGGCCCGTGGAAAGGGCCGGGGAGCAAAGAGGTAGCGCGGACGGGCGCGGTGGGAAAGGGCGGCGGGGCGTGGCGGGGGGCCTCAGGGGGAGGCGGTGTGGGGGGCTTCCGCCCATCGGGCTGGGCGTGGCGGGGGGGGCTTCCGCCCCGGTGGGAAGCGTGGCCGGGGGGCTTCCGCCCCGGCGGGAGGCGTGGCGGGGGGGGGGGGGGGGGGGGGGGGGGGGGGGGGGGGGGGGTGGGGTGGGGGGGGGGGGGGGGGGGGGGGGGGGGGGGGGGGGGGGGGGGGGGGGGGGGGGGGGGGGGGGGGGGGGGGG
>NZ_JBOCEF010000064.1:0-22414 GCF_050586345.1 Rhodovulum sp. DZ06 | reverse complement strand
GGGGAGGAAGGGGACGAGTCCCCTTCCTCCCCCCTCGCATCATTTCCCGATATTCGCCGGATCGAAGGGCGTCGACTGGTAGATCTCGTTGATCCAGTTGCCGAACAGCAGGTGGGCGTGGGAGCGCCAGCGGTTCTCGGGCGGGCGCGAGGGGTCGTCGCCGGGATAGTAATGCGCCGGCACCTCGATCGGCTCGCCGCGGTCCACGTCGCGGTCGTATTCTTCCTTCAGCGAGGTGGTGTCGTACTCGACATGGTTGAACATGTAGAGCGCGCGGTGGGCGGGATCCTCGACCATGCAGGGGCCGGTTTCCGCCGAGGCGGTGAGGATGCGCAGGCCCCGCCCGTCGGGGATGTCCTCGGCCCTTGTCTCGGTCCAGCGCGAGACGGGGGTGATGAAATCATCCGAGAAGCCGCGCAGATAGGGCGAGTCCGGGACCAGCGCCTTCTGCCGGTAGCAGCCGAACGCCTTCTGCGGCAGGTCGTGTTTCGGCACCCCGTGGAAGTGGTGCAGCATCGCCTGCGCGCCCCAGCAGATGGCGAAGGTGGAATGGACGTTGGTCTGGGTCCAGTCGAACACCTCGGTCAGCTCGGGCCAGTAGGTGACCTCCTCGAAGGGGAGAAGTTCAACCGGGGCGCCGGTGATGATGAGCCCGTCGAACCTGGCGTCCCGCGCCTCGGAGAAGGTGGTGTAGAACGCCTCGAGATGCTCCGAGCCGGTGTTGCGCGACACGTGGCCGGTCATGCGGATCAGCGACAGCTCGATCTGCAGCGGCGTCGCGCCGATCAGCCGGGCGAACTGGGTTTCCGTGCGCACCTTGTTCGGCATCAGGTTCAGCAGGCCGATATGCAAGGGCCGGATGTCCTGCCGCGCCGCCACGTCCTCCGGCATGACCATCACGCCCTCGGAATTGAGGACGTCGATGGCGGGCAGGCCGGTGGGGATGCGGATCGGCATTGGGTGCGGCTCCGGGAAATTGGGCGGCGCGCGGGTGCGGCGCAGCAAGGACAGGAGGGCCGAAGATCGGCGCTGGTGGGCGGTGCGTCAAGTTTGCGCCCCGCACGAAGCGGCGAGGCGGGGCGGAGCATGGGGGGCAACCCCTTGAGGGGGCGTGAAGACTTGCCTTCCCGCGCGCCGGGGCGCGCCCCGTGCGTGCGGGCGTGCGGTCGGGCGTGCGGCGGGGCGTTCCGGCGCCGCGGCGCCGGCGGCCTCAGTCCTCGCGCCGGTCGAGGGCGCGGGCGATGAGGTCGTCGAAATCCTCCGGGGTCTCGACGGCGGCGATCTCGTCGGCCTCCACGGTCACGCCCCAGCGGTCGGCGACCGCCTGGTAGCGCGGCGCGCGGTGGTCGATGAGGGCGGCGAAGCCCCAGCGGATGAAGTCGTCGGGATCGGCGGTGGCTTCGTCCACGCCCTTCTCGGCCAGGTAGCGGCCCCAGGCGTCGCGCAGGAAATCTTCCTGGTAGTACATCGGCTTGGGCGCCCGGTCGAACCGGGCCTTCAGCGCCTCGACATGGGCGTCCGAGCCGCGGATGTAGATGATCTGCACCGCGCGGGCGAGGGCGGCGAGCACCGGGTCGTGCTGGTCCTCGGGGTTCACCACCTCGACGAAGCTGCCGGAGGTGTCGCAGATGAAGTTGGGGTAGTCATAGACCTCGTGCGCGCGGGCGATGAACGCGCGGGCGTCCATCATCGAGGCGATCTCCGCCTCGCGGTGCAGGCGCTGGCGGGCGACGTACTCCTCGAACGCCATGCCGCCGCGGGCCGGGTCGCCGGGTTTGCCCAGCCAGGTCGAAAGCGGCGTGAGGTTGTGGAAGCTGAGCTTCGAGGCGATGCGGATGCTGTCGGAGCGCAGCAGGTCGCGCAGCACCGGGGATTTCATCGCCTCGCGCTTGAAGTCGTCGTTTATCCGCTCGCCGAGATAGCGGGTGCCGATGCGGTAATCGACCGAGTAGTGGAACCAGGACCCGGCGTCGCGCAGCAGGGTGGCGATGCGGGTCTTGCCCATGCCGGACATGCCGATCAGGGCCACGGACTTGGCCGGCGCGGCGCGCCAGGCGGCGGAATCCTCGTAGAGCATGGGCGTGTTCCCCGGTGGGCCGCGAGCGGGCGTGGTCAGGCATGGTCAGGCGCGCCCCGGCGGGGGCCGGGCGCGGGGGAACGGGTTAGCGCCGCGGGGCGCCGATGGGAAGAGGGATTCGCGCGCGGGGGGGCGAGGATGCGGGCCGGGGCGCTGCGCCCGGGCTTGGGGGGCCGTGCGGCCCCCGCGCCGCCCGGCCGCGCCGCGCCGGGCGGGCGGCGCGCGGGGATGCGGCGTCGTGCGGGCGCGGCAGGGGCGGCGGGGCTCAGCCGTCGATGGCGCGGATCAGCTTGCGGTCGAAGACCCGCAGCACCTGGGAGAGGTCCCGCCCGCGCTTCTCGATCCGCCCGTCCATGGCCACGACCGAGAACGCACCCTGGCGCAGGGCGAAGGCGGGGCGTTTCTCGATCCGGTAGAGGGGATGCTCGGCCGCGCGCCGGAACACCGAGAACACGGCCCGGTCCTTCAGGTGGCTGATGCCGTAATCGCGCCATTCCCCGGCCGCCACGAAGCGGCCGTAGACGGCGAGGATCAGGCCGAGTTCCGCCCGGTTGAAGCTGACGACGTCGGGCGGCGCGCCGTCGAGGTATCCGTTTCCGGTCATGACGATGGTCATGCGCGAAAGCATGGACCCTGCGCGCGCGGGGGACAAGCGCGGCGCGGGGGCGGGCGTGATTTTCATGTTTCCTTAGGGATGATTGCGTCTGATGGAATGCGCGCCCATTGCGCTGCGCGCGCGCCGGGGGCAGGGTCGCCCCCGCGTCGCGCCGCCGATGGGCCTGCCCGCGCCCTCGCCCCGCCCGGGACGAGGGGGCGGACCGACCCGCGGGGGACGGCGCCAGGAAGAATCGCGCGCAAGGCGCCGCAGACCCCCGCGCCGAAGCGCGCCCCCCGGAGGAGGACCCCGCCCATGACCTATGCCAAGAGCCGTGATTTCCACCTGCCCGGACGGTCTGTCGTGTACGGGCGCAACGGCATGGCCGCGACCTCGCACCCGCTGGCCGCCAAGATCGCGCTCGACATCATGCAGGCGGGCGGCAACGCGGTGGACGCGGCCATCGGCGGCGCCATCCTGCTGGGCGGCGCGGAACCCGCGATGACCGGCCTCGGCGGCGACATGTTCGCCCTCGTCAAGCTGCCCGACGGCGCCATCCGCGGCCTCAACGCCTCGGGGCGCGCGCCGAAGGCGCTGTCGGCCGACGCGCTGCGCGCCGCGGGCCACTCCGCCATGCCGGACCGGAGCGCCGACGCGGTGACCGTGCCGGGCGCGGTCGACGGGTTCTGCGCGCTGAACGGCGCCCTCGGGAAGCTGCCGCTCGACCAGGTGCTGGCCCCCGCGATCCACTATTTCGACGAGGGGATCCCCGTCGCCCCCCGCGCCGCCTTCGACTGGGCCAAGTTCGAGGGGAACCTGCAGGGCGACGCGCGCAAGCACTTCCTGCTCGCCGGCGCCGCGCCGCGCCCGGGCCAGCTGTTCCGCGCCCCGGGCCAGGCCGAGGTGCTGCGCAAGATCGCCGCGCAGGGCCGGGCCGGCTTCTACGAGGGCGAGGTGGCGGAGGACATGGTCGACAGCCTGCGCGCCCTCGGCGGGGTGCACACGCTCGATGATTTCGCCGCCACCGCCTGCGACTGGGTGGAGCCGGTGCATGGCCGCTACCGCAACGTGGAGCTGGTGGAGCTGCCGCCGAACGGGCAGGGCGCGACCGCGATCCTGATGGCGAAGATCCTGTCGCATTTCGACCTGCCCTCGATGCACCCGTTCGGGGCCGAGCGCGCGCACCTGGAGGCCGAGGCCGCCAAGCTCGCCTATGACGCCCGCGACCGCTTCATCGCCGACCCCGAGGCCTCGGCCATCCGCCTCGGGCACATGCTGGCCGACGACACGGCCGAGAAGCTGGCCGCGCTGATCGACCCCGACCGGGCGATGGCCGATCCGCGCGCCAAGGCCGACAACGTGCACAAGGAGACGATCTATTTCACCGCCGCCGACCGCGACGGCACGGTCGTCTCGCTGATCTACTCGGTGTTCAAGGATTTCGGCTCGGGCCTCGCCTCCGAGCGGTTCGGGATCAACTTCCAGAACCGCGGCAACGGCTTCGTGCTGACCGAGGGGCACCCGAACGAGGCCGGCGGCGGCAAGCGCCCGATGCACACGATCATCCCCGCGATGCTGCTCGAAGGGGACCGGTTCCTGGGCGCCTTCGGCGTGATGGGCGGGGCCTACCAGCCCAATGGCCACGTGCGCTTTATGACCAACATGGTCGATTACGCCATGGACCCGCAGGCCGCCATCGACGGGCCGCGCAGCTTTGCGACCGCGGGCGGGCCGATGCAGGTCGAGCGGGGCTACGCCGACGACGTGCGCGCGGCGCTGGAGGCGAAGGGCCACGTGCTGGAGACGCCCGACACCCCGATCGGCGGGGCGCAGGCGATCCTGGTCGACGAGGACGGCGTGTTCCACGGCGCCTCGGACCCGCGCAAGGACGGCTGCGCGCTGGCCTACTGAGGTCGGGTTTCGCGGAGTGATCGGGGGCCGTGCGTCGGAAGGCGCGCGGCCCTTTTGCGTGTCGCGTGACGCCGCTGCGGGGGCTTCCGCCCCCGGACCCCCGATCAAAGGGGGCGAGCCCCCTTTGAGAACCCCCATTGATGGAGGCTGCGCGTGGGCGATGCCGTGGCGCATCGCGCCGGGCGGCGCGTGGCTTCCACGCGCATCAAATCAGTCTGCGGAGGGAGGGGGTGCGGGGGGCCGACGCACTGCGTCGGCGGCATGCATGCCTCCCGCCCCTGCGCCATCCCGCGCGACGGCCGGCCGTGCCGGGCGCCCCGCGTCAGTGGCGGTTGATCGCGTCCCAGCGATAGCAGCCGTCATAGAGGTCGTCGAAATACTCGGCGACCTCGGGGTGGTCCACCGGCTCGCCGGTCTCATCCGCCAGCAGGTTCTGCTCGCTGACATAGGCGTGGTAATAGGTGGTCTCGTTCTCGGCCAGCAGGTGGTAGAAGGGCTGGTCCTTGCGCGGGCGCTTGTCCTCGGGGATCGCGAGCCACCATTCCTCGGTGTTCGCGAACACCGGGTCGACATCGTAGATCACCCCCCGGAAGGGGTGGAAGCGATGGCGCACGACCTGTCCGATGGCGAACTTCGCCTGGGACTGCACGGGCGCGGGGCTATGGGGCGTCGACGTTTCCATGCCCCCCAGATAATCCCGCGAAGCGCCCCTGTCCACGGGGGAAGCGCCGCGTCGGCGCGTCCCGTGAAAGGGCGGGTTTCGCCCGCCCCCGGCTCCGTGCTAGCCAAGCGGCCAGGAAAGCCCGCCCGATGCGGGCGACGAGGGGTCCCGGATACATGGAAGTCGTGCTGCTGGTTCTGGGGATCGTCGCCCCGGTGTTCATCCTCGGGCTGGCGGGATTCGCCTGGGCGCGCTCGGGGACCGAGTTCCCGACGGCCTTCGTCACCCGCCTTTCCTTCACCCTGTCGGTGCCCTGCCTGATCTACGGCGCGCTGGCGCAGGCGGATCTCGACCGCGACGTGCTGGCGGATCTCGCGCTCGGCTCGCTCGCGGCCTATGTGCTGGCCTGCGCGGGGCTGTGGCTGATGCTGAAGATCGGCGGGCTGTCGCAGCGCACCTACCTGGCGCCGCTGGTGTTCGGGAACACGGGCAATATCGGCATCCCGGTGGCGCTGTTCGCGTTCGGCGAGCAGGGGCTGGTCTATGCCGTGGTGATCTTCGCGGTGATGGCGATGCTGTCCTTCACCTGGGGAGTGTGGATGGTCTCGGGCGGGGGCAACCCGAAGGAGGCGCTCAAGCAGCCGATCTTCTACGGGGCGGCGCTGGGGCTGGCCTCGAACCTCACCGGGATCGCGCCGCCGGAATGGGCGATGAACACGATCCAGCTGACCGGGCAGATGGCGATCCCGCTGATGCTGCTGACGCTGGGCGTGTCGGTCGCGCGGCTGTCGGTGGCGGGCGTGGGGCGGGCGGTCGCGCTCTCGGTCCTGCGCCTCGTGGTGCTGACGGCGGCGGGGCTGGGGACGGCGCTGCTGTTCGACATGGACCCGCTGGTGACCCACGCGCTGGTGCTGCAGCTGATCATGCCCGTCGCGGTGACGTCTTACCTGATGGCGGAGCGGTACGACGCCGACCCGGTTTCGGTCGCGGGGCTGACGGTGGTCTCGACCGTGATCGCGGTCGGGGTGACGCCGCTGGCGCTGGCGCTGATGCTGGGTCCGACCGCCGGGGGCTGAGGCGGGGCTTGGGCCGCGCCGCCCGAGGGTGTATCGTGGCGCGCAGACGACGGGGCGCAGACCCCGCGATCCGGGGCCGGAGCAGGTTCGCCGAGACATGAGCAAGACCGAAGCAGGCGCCGCCCCGACCGGGTCGGCCGCATTTACCATCCGCCTCGCCCGCCTGCCGCGGGCGCGTCGCCTGTTCGCGCGCCCCGCGCTCTGGCTGTCGGCGGCGGTGATGCTGGCGAGCTGCGCCGGAGAGCCCTCGCGCCCCGAGGGGCCGCCGCGCAACGTGGAGAACGCCTGCGCGATCCTCGACGAGCGGCCGCACTGGGGCGCCGCGCTCGACGGCGCCGCGATGCGCTGGGGCGCGCCGCCCGAGGTGGTGATGGCGATCATCTGGAAGGAAAGCAGCTTCCAGCCCGAGGCCCGCACCTCGCGCACCTACACGCTGGGCTTCATTCCCAGCGGGCGGCGGTCCTCGGCCTATGGCTACGCCCAGGCCATCGACGGGACCTGGGAGTGGTACCGCAACGAGACCGGCCGCGACGACGCCGAGCGCAACAGGTTCGAGGACGCGGCGGATTTCGTCGGTTGGTACATGAACCGCTCGCGCCGGGTGAACGGCATCCCGATGGACGACGCGTTCAACCAGTATCTCGCCTATCACGAGGGTCACGCGGGATGGCGGCGCGGAAACCACAACGCCAAGGCCTGGCTGCAACGGGTGGCCCGCGACGTGACCCGCCAGGCCGAGCGGTACGAGCGCCATATCCTGGCCTGCCGCGGCTGATCTTCCGGCGCGTATTCCGAGCCCTGCGGACCCGGCCCGCCCCCCCTCGCATCCCCCGCGCACCGGGCGCGTCCCTCGCCACGGCGGGGGGGCGGCGGCCCCGCGCCCGCCGCGTCGCCGGGCCGGGACGCGCCGGGACGCGCCGGGATGCGCCATGGTCCGGGGGGCGCGGGGGGCGGCGGCGCGGCGGGCCGGGCCCGGCCCAGCGGGCGCGCCGCGCTTCCGCCATTGATTCGTCATTTTTGAGCGAAATCCCGCCTGAAAACCTGTGGCCGGAATGCGACGCGCCCCCGGGGCGCCGCGACGTCCACCTTTCGCGGGTTTCTGAATTGTCCTGTGAGATCAGATGCATGGGACGGACAGGTTCAAATCATCGGCATCGTTTCCAAAACGCGCGCTACACGCTATGTTTAGAGGGTGAGGCGTAAGACCGGGTCAGCCGGATCGAGAGGCGCTAACGCGGCGCGGGTCACCGCCCGTGCAGGCCGCAGCGCAGAGCGATCCAATAGCTTTCCTGGCGAGAATGGCCCGGGCCACCCAGCGTGTGCGTTCGGCTTGGGCGATCGATGATGGAGTTGCGTATGTTCGCTCTGAACCCTGCTCGGGCGCAGTTGCTCGAGACGTTCGCCCTCGATGTGCGCATGGTGCGTGCCGAAGGCGCCAAGCTTTTCGACGAGAACGGCGTCGAGCATCTCGATTTCCTGGCCCAGTACGGGGCCTTGCCGTTCGGTCACAACCCCTCCCACATCTGGGATCGCCTCGGGGACGCCCGCGACGCGCAGCTGCCGTCGCTGGTCCAGCCTCTGCGCCCGGTGGAGGCCGAGCGCCTGGCCGAGCGCCTCGTGGCCCTCGCCCCCGGCGACATCTCCTACTGCACCCTCGCCAACAGCGGGGCCGAGGCGGTCGAGGCGGCGATCAAGCTGGCCCGCGTGCGCACCGGCCGCGACGGGATCCTGTCGACCTCCAACAGCTTCCACGGCAAGACGCTGGGCGCCCTCTCGGCCACCGGCAAGCCGATGTACCAGGTCGATTTCGCCGCCCCCGCGCCGGGCTTCGACACGGTGCCCTTCGGCGACGCCGCCGCGCTCGACGCCGCGCTGACCGCGCGGGCCGGCGAGATCGCCGCCTTCATCGTCGAGCCGGTGCAGGGCGAGGGCGGCGTGATCGTGCCGCCCGAGGGCTACATCGCCGAGGTGATCGAGATCTGCCGCCGCCACGGCGTTCTTTCGGTGATCGACGAGATCCAGACCGGCCTCGGCCGCACCGGCAAGCTCTTCGCCTGCGAGGACGCGCCGGAGGCCCCGGACATGCTGCTGCTCGCCAAGGCGCTCGGCGGCGGCATGGTGCCGATCGCGGCCTGCCTGTCGCGCCCGGCCGCCTGGGACGACCGCTTCGGGCTGCTGCATTCCTCGACCTTCGCCAACAACAACCTGGCCTGCGTGGTCGCCAACGCCACGCTCGACCTGCTGCTGGAAGACGACCGCGCGCTGATCCGCGCCGCGGCCGAGAACGGCGCCTATCTGCGCGGCCGCCTCGAGGCGCTGGCCGCCGCCCACCCGTCGGTGATCAAGGACGTGCGCGGCAAGGGCCTGATGACGGGGCTCGAGTTCCACCGCTTCGACATGCAGGACGACTCGGCGCTGATGGCCTTCGCCAGCCTCAATGGCGGGCTCTCGGCCCTCGTCTCCTCCTGGATCCTGAACGAGCGCGGCGTGCTGACCGCGCCGCTGTTCAACGACAGCCACGTGATGCGCCTGCAGCCGCCGCTGGTGATCACCCGCGCGCAGATCGACAAGGCCGTGGACGCCATCGCGGACGCGGTGGAGATGCTGGACCGCAAGGACTATGTCGGCCTCGCCCGTCCGCTGGTGCGCGCCGGCCGCGTCGCCGCGCTGGCCGAGGCGGAGGCGTCCCGCGCCGCCGCCGCGCCGCAGGATGCCGGGCTGCCGGCGGCGCCGTCCCGCGCCGCCGCGGCCGCGCCGGTTCCGGGCCGGTTCGCGTTCCTGATCCACTACACCGAGGAAGCGGACATCCTGCGTTCGGACCCGTCCTTCGCGAACCTCTCGGACGAAGAGCTTTCGGACTGGATCGAGTGGGTCAAGCGCCTCGGCCCGGGCCAGGCGCGGCCGATCCCGCAGGTGGTGTCGAAGACCGGCGCGGTGGCCGAGGGCATGATCATGTCGGTGCCGATGCTGGCCCGCGACATGCGCGGCAAGGGCAAGCGCATGGCGGCCGAGATGGTGCACGGCGCGGTGGAGATGGCCGCGGCGGGCGGCGCCTCGCGCATGGGGCTCGGGGCCTTCACCTCGATCGTCACCCGCGGCGGGCAGACCGCCACCGGGCGCGGCGTGCCCATCAGCAGCGGCAACACCCTGACCACCGTCGCCGCGGTCAAGGCGATCGAGCGCGCCGCCGCCGAGGCGGGGCTGGACCTCGAGCGCGCCAACATCGTGGTGGTCGGCGCGACCGGCGCCATCGGCCGCCTCGGCGCGATGATGCTGGGCCGCCGCGCCGGGCGCCTGACCCTGGTGGGCAACGCCGCCAACGCCTTCGCGCCGCGGCTCCTGTCCCGCGCCGCCGACGACGTGGTCGCCGCGCTGGCCGACCCCGAGCTGACCGCGAAGGTCGAGCTGGGCGCGCTGGCCCGCCATGTCGGCGCGCTGGCCGGCCGGATCGGCGCCCGCGACCCGGAGGCCCGCAAGGACCTGCACAAGCGGTTCCTCGACGCCTGCGCCGCCCATGACGGCCCGGCGCCGCTGACCTGGACCACGGATATCGACGCGGCGCTGGCCGAGGCGGACGTGGCCCTCGTCGCCACCTCCTCGGACGTGACGCTGGTGGATCCGTCGGCGCTGCGCCCCGGCGCGCTGGTCTGCGACGTGGCCCGCCCGCCGAACGTGGCGAAGGCCGAGCTGCTGGGCTCGGGCGTGCTGGTGTTCGACGGCGGCCTCGTGGTCCCGCCGTCGGAGATCGAGCTGGGCCCGTTCCAGACCCTGCCGAAATCGCTGTGCTGGGGCTGCCTCGGCGAGACGATGCTGCTGGCGCTGTCGGGGCAGGAGCGGGACTTCAGCATCGGCGCCGAGCTGTCGCTGGCCGATGCCGACCTGGTCGCGGAACTGGCCGATGAGCACGGGTTCGAGCCGGCGCCGATGCAGTGGTACGGCGAAGAGGTCGGCGAGGTGCAGCGCGCCTCGTTCCGCGAGGCGGTGCGCGCCCGGGCGGCGAGCCGCTTCCCCGCCGCGGCCTGGCGCCTGGCGGCCGAGTAAGGCCCGCGCGGATCCCCCGGCGGCGCGCCGCCGGGGGATCCGCGCGGGGCGGGCTCGCCCCGCCCGCGCAGAACCCCGGAGATGCGGCCCCGGACATGCGGCCCGAACCTGCGGCGCCGAACCTGCGCCCACCCAACATGCAAAGGGCCCGCCGTCGGATCGACGGCGGGCCCCTTTTCGTCTGCCACATGTCTGCGCCTGCTGCCGCGCCGTTTTGGCTGCGCCCCAAGCTTCGCCCGGGCGCGGCGGCCGGCGGGGGCGGGTCGGGCCGGCATGCGCGCCCCGGCCCGATCCGCCCGTCGGCGTCAGCCCTTGCGGCGACGCGCGCCGACGAGGCCGAAGCCCGCCAGCCCGCCGAGCAGCATCAGCGCGGGCGCCGGGAGCGGCACCGCCTGGATGGAGATCGACGTGATCGCGCCGTCATAGTTCGGCGCGGTCGACTGCACGTAGAACTGCAGCGCGCCGACCCGGGTCCAGTCGAAGAGCGGATCCGAGAGCGTGAAGGCCGCGAGCGGCAGCGCCGGGTCGAACACGCCGATCGGGGGCAGGGTCTCGGAGTAGAAGGCGGTCTCGCCATCCATGTCCCAGGCGGTGATCTCGACCAGCAGGTCCGATTCGAAGGTCGACACCTCGAACAGCATGAACGGGTTGCCGCCGATCAGGAAGTCGATGCCGCCGAGGCCGGTGGTGTCGACCGTCAGCGGGTCTCCGTCGTTGCCGTCATAGGTGATCCAGCCGCGCCCGCTCGCGAACACGTTGTTCGAGAACCCGAGCTGGGTCCCGTTCGAGTTGAGCGTGGTGTCGCCCGGATCGGTGCCGTCGGTTTCGACCGCGAGATCGCGGAAGCCCCCGAGCGCCGCCCCGGCGGCGGCTTCCGAAGAGGTGCCGACGACGCCGTCCGGCTGGTCGGTCACGCGCTGCGCGGTCGAGAAGTCGTCGATCAGCAGCGTCGCGGCCGTGGCTGCGCCGGAGGTGAAGAGGAAGGCCGCAGAGGCTGCGGCGGCGAAAGTCATGAGTTTCAAAACGGTATCCTCCGAAGGTTCCGCAAATGAGGGAGAGCGGACGCAACCAAGGCAAACATGGTCATACGGCCGGGCGAGTCGTCCCCACACAGAACCCCATTGGCCGCTACGCAACATGCGAAGATGGTACCCCGTGGAGTAACCTCTAATCAAGAGAATGTATTTGAGCGTAAGCGCATGAAACCATTCCGCGGCGCGGCGGCGCCCCGCCGATGAACATCGGGAAAATCCGCGGCGTCTTGCGCTTTATTTCCGCGATGCGCGTGAGAAATAATTGTTAACCTTTGGGTGTTTCGCGCGGCGCTTGCTGGGCGCTTAAGTGAAAACACTGTGAGGTCGCCAGTAGAGATCGCCCAATAGTGGAATGAATTTGGGTGCAGGTTTCAAAAACAATCGCGGGCCTGCGCGGATTTTGGTTCGCGCCTTGCCCCGGGATGGAAACCGGCGGGGCCTGGCGGGCGCCGTTTCGCGCCGCCTGGCGTCGCCGGGCGGAGGGGCGGGCGGGCGGTCGGGGCGGCGCGCCGTCGGCCCGCCGCCCGCGGCCGCTTTCGGCCGGGCCGCCTGCGCCGAAAATCAAGCGCCCCGGGCCGGGGCGATTCCCTCTCGCCGGGCCTGCGCCCCGACTCGGGGCGCGCCCGCGGGGGCGGTCTCGTTCACATCGGTGAACGCGCGGGCGCGCGGGGCGCGGTTGCGCCCCCCGCCGGGCCCCGCGGCCGCCCGGGCCGCCGCGCGGACCCGCGCCGGCGTTGCGGCGCGGGGGCGGCGGGCAGGGCGCGCGGCCCGGTCCCGGGCGTCCGCCCGCGCGCCCGGGGCGGGCATCGCGCGGGCGCTCGCCCCGCGGCGCCTTCTGAAAGCCCGGGGCAGGCTTCGGTCATCCGGCAGGTCCATGCATCCGGCGCCTTATATCCGGCGCCTTATATAAGGACCCGATGCATGGAGCCGCCGGGACGCGCCGCGGCCGCGCGCGGGCCGCTTGGCTGCGACGGCGGCGTGCCCGGATCGGGGGTCAGGGGAACTTGCGCCGGGCCGCGCGCTCCAATACACCGCTGAACAGCCTTTTTTCCGCCATCGGGAGCGCCCAGATGACCTCCGGCAACCAGATCCGGTCCGATTTCCTCGGCTTCTTCGAGGAGCGGGGACACCGCGCCGTCGCCTCCTCGCCCATCGTGCCGCGCAACGACCCGTCGCTGATGTTCACCAACGCGGGCATGGTGCAGTTCAAGGACGTGTTCACGGGCCTCGAGTCGCGCGATTACAGCCGCGCCGCGACCTCGCAGAAATGCGTCCGCGCCGGGGGCAAGCACAACGATCTCGACAATGTCGGCTATACCGCCCGGCATCACACCTTCTTCGAGATGCTCGGCAACTTCTCGTTCGGCGACTACTTCAAGGAAGAGGCGATCGAGAACGCCTGGGACATGTCCACCAAGGTGCTCGGCCTTGCGCCCGAGAAGATCCTGGTGACGGTCCACGCCTCGGATGAAGAGGCCGCGGGCCTGTGGCGCAAGATCGCCGGGCTGTCCGACGACCGGATCATCCGCATCGACACCGACGACAACTGGTGGCGCATGGGCGACACCGGCCCGAACGGCCCGTGCTCGGAGCTGTTCTATGACCATGGCCCCGAGGTCTGGGGCGGCCCGCCGGGATCGCCGGAGGAAGACGGCGACCGGTTCATCGAGTTCTGGAACCTGGTGTTCATGCAGTACGAGACCCATGCCGACGGGTCCTCGACGCCGCTCCCGAAGCCGTCCATCGACACGGGCATGGGCCTCGAGCGGGTGACCACGATCCTGCAGGGCGTGCACAACAACTACGACACCGACCTGTTCCAGCCGATCATCAAGGCGAGCGCGGAGCTGACCGGCCACGCGCCGGACGGGGACATGGTGACCTCGCACCGGGTGATCGCGGATCACCTGCGCTGCGCGTCCTTCCTGATCGCCGAGGGCGTGCTGCCGTCGAACGAGGGCCGCGGCTACGTGCTGCGCCGGATCATGCGCCGCGGGATGCGCCACGCGCATATCCTCGGGGCGAAGGAGCCGCTGATGCACCGGCTGGCCCCGGCGCTGATCGACCTGATGGGGACCCATTACGGCGAGCTGCGCGCCGCCGAGGCCCTGATCAAGGAGACGCTGCGCGCCGAGGAAGAGCGGTTCAAGGCCACGCTGGACCGCGGCCTGAAGCTGCTGGACGCCGAGATCGAGGGGATCGAGGAGGGCGGCAAGCTTTCGGGCGACACCGCGTTCAAGCTCTATGACACCTTCGGCTTCCCGGTCGACCTGACCGCGGACATCCTGCGCGGCAAGGGGCTGGAAGTGGACCAGCAGGGCTATGACGACGCCATGGCCGCGCAGAAGGCCGCGGCGCGCGCCGCCTGGTCGGGCACCGGCGACGCCGCCAATCAGAAGGTGTGGTACGACATCCGCGACCGGGTCGGGCCGACCGAGTTCCAGGGCTATGTCGCGATCTCGGGCCATGCCGAGGCGACCGCGCTGGTGGTGGACGGGGCCGAGGTGGAGCATGTCTCGCCCGGCCAGGACTTCGAACTGGTGGTCAACCAGACGCCGTTCTACGCCGAGCAGGGCGGCCAGCAGGGCGATGTGGGCATCGCCGTGACCCCCTCGGGCGCGAAGATCGAGATCACCGACACCCAGAAGCGCGCCGACGGCGTCTACGTGCATTCCGCGCGCCTCGTGGGCGAGGACGCGCATGTGCTGAATGTGGGCGACGCGCTGCGGATGCAGGTGGACCCGTCGCGGCGCTCGGCGCTCTGCGCCCACCACTCGGCCACTCACCTGCTGCACGAGGCGCTGCGCATCGAGCTTGGCGACCACGTGGCCCAGAAGGGCTCGCTGGTCTCGCCCGACCGGCTGCGCTTCGACATCAGCCACGGCCAGCCGATGACGGCCGAGGAGATCGCCGCGGTGGAGCGCGAAGTGAACGCGCGCATTCGTCTCTGCACCCCGGTCGAGACCCGGGTGATGGGGATCGAGGCGGCCAAGGAGGCCGGGGCCCGGGCGCTGTTCGGCGAGAAATACGGCGACGAGGTCCGCGTGGTGTCGATGGGCGGCCAGGATGAGGGCGCGAACCGCCCCTGGTCGATCGAGCTCTGCGGCGGCACCCATGTCGCCAATACCGGCCAGATCGGCGCCTTCCGCGTGGTGAAGGAAGAGGGTCTGGCCGCGGGCGTGCGCCGCATCGAGGCCGTGTGCCACGAGGCGGCCGAGCGGCACTTCGCCGAGGAGGCCGCGGTGGTGGCGGATGCGGGCGCGCTGCTCCATGCCAAGCCCGAGGAGATCGGCGAGCGGATCAAGGCGCTTCAGGCCGAGCGCAAGGCGCTCGAGGCCGAGCTGGCGGACGTGAAGCGCAAGCTGGCGACCGGCGGCGGCGGCGCCTCGGCGGCCGAGATGCTGGGCGACGTGGCCCTGACGGTGCGCGAGGTCGAGGGCCTCGGGCCGAAGGAGCTGAAATCGGCGGTGGACGAGATGCTGGCCGCCGCGCCGGGCGTGGTCGCGGTGGGCGTCAATGACGGGGGCAAGGGCTCGGTCGTCGTGGGCGTGTCGGAGCCGGCGCTGTCCAAGGGGCTGGACGCGCCCTCGCTGGTGCGCGTCGCGGCGCCGCTGGTGGGCGCGAAGGGCGGCGGCGGCCGTCCGAACATGGCCCAGACCGGCGGCCCGGACGGCGCGGGCGTCGCCGCGGCGCTGGACGCGGTGAAGGCGGCGGTGAAAGAGAAGCTCGGCTGATCCGCCGCCGCCGGGCGCCGCGAGGGGCCCGGCGCAGGAATCGGGAAGGCGAGGGTGCGGGAACGCGCCCTCGCCTTTTTCATGTCCGCTTTCATGTCCGCGGGGGGGGCGAGTCGCGTCTCGGACGCCCGGGTTTTCCGCCAGGTGGATGGAAACGACCCGGCATCCGCGACCCCGGCGGCCTGCGCGGGGGCGGGGCGGAAAAAACTCTCCTTCCGGGAGAATTTTTTTTCCCGCGCAATGCGGGACTTGCCCGCCTGGGGAGAGGGCGTGGCGCGGTCTGCGGTCCCCCGCGCGCGCCCCTCCGCCTTCGGCGCCGAAATGGCCTGAACCGCGCCTTTCCCCGGCGGAAAGAGACGTTTCGGGGCTTTCTGAAGCGTCCGGCGCCGCGGGCGTTGACGGGTGGGACGCAGGGATGTCCCTGGTTTCCTTCAATTAATCCAAAGCTGAATTATCGTCATTTCAAGCCGCTCGCGCCGCGGCGACGGCGCGGCAGGCGGCGGCGCGGGTCCATACCCAGATCGGGGGAGGACGAAAACCCTGCATGTGGCATTCATATTGAAAGCAGCAAGAGCGGCCGGGTTCGCAACCGGGGCGTGAGCCGCTTCCCCCCGGGATCGGGGCGATGTCCGCCCCGCGCCCGCGCGTGCAACCGATGATGGAGCTTGAGATGATCACCCCCGACGCGCCAGCCGTCTTCGCCGCCATCGCCGGGGTCTTCACCACCTTCTGGGCCGTGCAACGGCTGTTCGTCACCACCTGGGTCAGCCTGCTCTGCGTGTTCGCGCTGCAGGCGCTGGTCTGCCTGATCCTGCCGGCGCTGCTGCTGGCGGGTCTTCTGGCCGCGGGGCAGGCCCCCGCAGCGGCGGTGATGGCGCTGGCCATGCTGGTCGCGCTGGTGACGGCGCCGTCGATGTGCCTGAACGTGGTCTCCGGCCTCGCCGTGCTGTCGAAGCGCGGGGCCGCCGGGGACGCGGCCGGAGATGCAGCCGGAGACGCAGCCGGAGACGCCGCCGCCTGACGCGCGGCCCGAGGCGGGTTTCGGCCGCCGCCGCGGGGATCACGGTCCCGCCGCCCATGCCGCCGAAACCCGCGCTTCCGCCCCGGTTCCTTCCTGGCCGGGCGGCGGGAGCGCGCGGCCGGGACCAGGCCCGGGCAGGGGAGGACACGCCCCTCAGGCCCGCCCGGGTCCCGCCGCCCAGCGCCGGACGGAGATTTCAGCCGTCCGGTCCGCCGGATCCCGACTCCCCGTTCGCACGGCGCGCCCCCCGCAGGAGGCCACCCCGCGCGACGTCGGCGATCCGGCCCGCGCCGCGCCGGGGCGTTACGCACACACCTCGCCCCCGCGCATGCGCAGGCGGCGGCGCCGGGACATTTCCGCCCGGCGTCGCCGCCCCCTTCTTTCCCCTTCGCGCCGCGGTCAGCGGATCGCCGAGGCCATCATCACCTGGAAATCGGTCGAGGCGCCGGGCCAGTCGAGGTTCTGGGACATGAACACCCCCCAGACGCCCTGTTTCGGCGCGACGCTGAACCAGGTCTCGGCCGCGCCGGACCAGCCGAACTCGCCCTCGAGCGCCGGGACCTTGCGCAGCTTCGGCGCGCCCTGCGCCGGCAGGCAGGTGCGGAAGCCGAGCCCGAACCCGTAGCCGCCGAGGCCCGGCCCGTGCGAGCCGACGGGCAGCTGGATCCCCAGCGGGTGCGCGGTTTCGGGCGCAAGATCGGCGGTCATCATCGCCAGCGTCGCGGGGGCGACGAGGCCCTCGACCCGCGCGCCCTGCGCCAGCCGCAGCAGCGCGGCGCTGAAGGTCCCGTAATCGGCGAGGGTCGAGAACATGCCATGCCCGCCGCGCGCCCAGTCCGGGTTCGAATGGGGGTAAGCCTTCGAGAGGTCGAGCTCGTTCAGCCCCCCGGGCTTGCCGCCATAGATCGCCATCACCCGGTCCGCCGCGCCCTCGGGCACGGTGAAGCCGGTCTCCGACAGGCCCAGCGGCCCGGTCACGCGCTCGCGCGCCAGGACCGGCAGGGGGGCGCCGCCCGCGATCTCCACCACCGCGCCGAGAAGGTCGGTGGCGATGGAGTATTTCCAGCCCTCGCCCGGGTGGAAGGCGAGCGGGATGTCGGCGAAGGTCTTCACGTGCTCGCGCAGCGGCAGGCCCTTCGCCGCCTTCGCCTCGGCCTGCGCATAGAGCGCGGCGGAGCGGTCGGCGAGGAAGCCGTAGGACAGGCCCGCGGTGTGGGACAGCAGCTGCTGCACGGTGATCGGGCTGCGCGCCGGTTCGGTCATCCCGTCGGGGCGGAATACCTGCATCTCGGCGTATTCGGGCAGGAACTCGCCCACCGGGGCATGGAGCGCGAGGCGGCATTCCTCGACCAGCTGCATGGCGACGAGCGAGACGATGGGCTTGGTCATCGAGTAGATGCGGTAGAAGGGGCGCTCGGGCAGGCCCTTGTCGGGTTCGGCGGCGCTGCGGGCGCCCGCGCGGCCGGTATGGAGCGGCCCCGAGGCGTCGCCGACCGCCCATTCGAGCCCGGCGTATCGGCCCTCGGCCACCCACTGGGCGAGGCGGTCGTCAAGCATCCGGAGGCGGGCGGGATCGAAGGGTGCGGTCATGGTCTGCTCTCTGCGAAATGGTGTTTCGAGGCGCAGCCTAGGGGCGCGGGCCGCCGCGCGCCAGTGTTTTGCCGACATGCCTTGCGGGCGTGGTTCGCGGGCGTGGTCGGCGGGCGCGCCGGGCGGGCGTGGTCGGTGGGCATGTCGTGCCGGGCGGGCGCGGGGCCGGGTCCGCCGCCCCGTCCTCCGCCGGGTCCCTCGCCCTGTCCCCCGCCCTGTCCCCCGCCCTGTCCCCCGCGCTGTCCGCGGCGCGGCGGCGGGGCGGCGCGTGGGGCGCGGTCAGAACACCCGCTTGACCCGCGCGTCGTCGGCCGCGGGGATGATCGCCCCCTCGCGGTTCACCGTGGCGGCGTCGAGCCCGGCGAGGCGCAGGTAGCCCTCGGCCATGTCCGCAAGCTCGGTCGGCGCGACGACGTCCGAGAGCTTGTCGAACCCGTCCGGGGCGCGCAGGTGGACGAGGTCCAGCACCCGCTCCGGCCCCTCGAGCCGGTTGGCGAGGATCACGCGGTTGGAATCCACGCGCCGCAGCCGCTCGTATTCCTGCACCGCGGCGAGGGGCGGGTGGTCGCGCAGCGCCCGCGCCAGCACCCGCGCGTCCAGCACCGCCTGGGTCGCGGCGTTGGAGCCGACCGGGTGCGCCGGGTGCGCGGCGTCGCCCATCAGCGTCACGCCCCCGAGGCTCCAGCACGGCAGCGGGTCGCGGTCGATGCGCGGGAACACGTAGACCCGCCCGGTCCCCGCGATCAGCGCCGGGATGTCGAGCCCCGGCACCTGCAGATCCGCGGCGAGTCGCAGCGCGGCCTCGGGCGTGGCGTGCAGGTCGTAGCGCGGCGCGCGCCAGGCGTCCCCGGCCGGGGCGGGGGCGTCGAGGATCCAGTTCATCGGGACGGTCCCGTCCTCCTCCGGGCCCATCGGGAAGCCCTGCAGGCGCAGCCCGCCGCCGCCGGTGATGAAGGCGGCGGCGCCGTCGCCCCAGGCGGGGACCTGGCCCTGGCCGCGATAGAGCAGCCGCCCGGACCATTTCGGCGCCCCCTCGGAGGGGAACAGCGCGGCGCGCACGGCCGAGTTCACCCCGTCGGCGCCGACCAGCACGTCGCAGGCGATCTCCTCGAACCGCTCGCCGCCGCGGCCGAGGAAGCGGGCGGTCACGCCGTCGCGGCCCTGGGTCCAGTCCATCAGCCGCAGGCCGGTGCGCACCTTCTCGGGGCCGAGTCGCAGGCGGGCCTCTTGCAGGAGCAGCATCTGCAGCTTGCCGCGGTGCAGCGCGACCGAGGGCCAGCGATAGCCCGCGGCGCGGCCCAGCGTGCAGCGCAGCAGGGGCCGGCCGCCGGGGGTGAAGTAGAGGCGTTCCTCGATCGGGGCGCCGATGCGCTCGATCTCGGGGCCGAGGCCGAGGGCGGTGAATTCGCGCACGGCCGCGGGTTGCAGCAGGATGCCGACGCCCATCGGCGCGGGGTCATGCACCGCCTCGCAGAGCAGCGCGTCGACGCCCACCTGGTGCAGGCTGAGGGCGAGACAGAGCCCCCCTATTCCTCCGCCGGCGATGACGACGCGCATGATGATCCTCGCTTTCCGCCCGCCCGGCGGCGCCGCAGGGCCGCGGGGCGTCCGCGCGGGCGGGGGCCGGGCGCCGGGAGGGCGCCGCGGCGACCCCGGCCGCGCTGCCCCCCGAGCTAGGCGGAGCGTCGTGAACATCGCGTAAACGGGGGCCTCATTCGGCGGCGGCGACCATCTCGATTTCCACGAGGAACTCGGGGCGGGTGAAGCCCGAGACGATCATGAGGGTCGAGGCCGGGGGCTCGGCCAGCGCCGCCACCCAGGCGTCGCGGGCGGCCATGTAGCCGGCCATGTGCGCGCGGTCGGTGACGAAGGCGTTGAGGCGCACGACATCGGCGCGGGTCATGCCCGCCTCGGACAGGATCGCGTCGAGATTGGCGAAGCAGCGCGCGGCCTGCGCCTCTGCCCCCCCGGGGAGCGCGTCGTCGGGCGCGAGGCCCAGCTGGCCCGAGGAGAACAGCATCCGCGCCCCGGCGCGGACCTCGACCCCGTGGGCGTAATGGGCGAAGGGCGGGCGGATGGCGTCCGGGGTGATGCGGCGCATGGGTCGTCTCCTGAACGTGTGGGGTCCGGCGCGCCGCGCCCGGCCTGCGGGCGGGATCGGGCGCGGGGCGGGCCGGGGGCGCGGCTCGGCCGCCGAGCGGGGGGCGCGGCCCCCCCGAGGCGGGCGACGCACCCCCGGGGGCCGTCCCTTATTCCGCCGGGGCGGGGCGCATCCCGGGATAGGCGTAATCCGCGGCGTAGTCGAAATGCGGATCCTCCCAGCCGATCATCTTGCCGGGGTTCAGCAGCCCGTCCGGGTCGTGCCTCTTCTTGACGTCGAGATGCAGCGGATCGGTGGTCTTCATCCCGCCTTCCTCGACCGTGTAATGGTGGGGCGAGAACAGAAGGCAGCCGAGCGCCTCGTGCGCGGCGATGATCTCGCGCAGGCGGTCCTCGGTGCTGAACCGCACCATGGTCAGGCCCGCGCAGGTGTCCTGGCCGCCGGAGCGGAAGAACTCGTTATGCCCGATCACCTCGCCGGGGAAGAGGCGGGCGATCTCGGCGATCTTCTCGAGCCGCCCCTCGGCCGGGTAGCCGGTCTGGAGATAGGTGATCTCCGGGTCCACGCGCAGCCCGCGCAGGGTGGTGTGGTTCCAGGCGAGGTGATGGGCGTGGGGCAGGGCCTTGAGGTCCTCGGGCGACGCCTCGTCCGAGCGGTAGGCGACGCGCGCCCCCGCCTCGGCGGCCAGCTCGAGCATCCAGTCGACGGCGTTGGGCGCGGCCATGACGATGGCGACGGACTCGGCCTCCTCCAGGAACTTCTTGTGGCGCAGGAAATAGCGGTGCGGGGCGGGGGCCTGGACGGTCGCGAGCTCCTTCAGCAGCAGCCCGTCCATGCGCAGCACCCGGTCGCAGAGGTCGTTGAGGCCGAGCCAGTCCTCGGAGGCCAGCATCAGCTCGACCCACTCCACCTTCGGGGTCAGGGCGAATTCCACCTCGGTGATGACGCCGGTGACGCCGTAGGCGTGCTGCACCTGCATCACGTCGCGGCCGGTGAGTTCGACCAGCTTCGGCTCGCCCTCCATGGTCGCGACGCGCACCCGGATGATGTTGCCGGGATCGCGCAGCGCCCCCCAGCGGACCGAGCCGACGCCGCCGGAGCCGCCCGCGACGAAGCCGCCGATGGTGGCGGTCTCCTTGGTCGAGGGGTGCATCCGAAGCTCCTGCCCCTCGGCCTTGCACGCCTCGTCGATATCGCCCATCAGCGCGCCCGCGCCGCAGACCACGGCGCCGGGCTTGATCGCCTTGATCTCGTCGAGTCCGCGCAGGTCGAGCACCACGCCGCCCGCCAGCGGCATGGCCTGGCCGTAATTGCCGGTGCCCGCCCCGCGGGGCGTGACGGGGATGCCCAGCGCGTGGCACGCGGCCAGCACCTTCATCACCTCGGCCTCGGTGGTCGGGCAGACCACCACGTCGCCGATGATGTGGTCGAGCTTTCGCTTCAGGATCGGCGAGTACCAGTAGAAGTCGCGGGACTTGGCCTGCACGGCCTTCTCGCCGGTCTCGGCGCGGATGCCGCCGAGGCGCTCCAGCAGCGTGTCGATCTTGCTCATTGTTCTGTCTCCTGCGGCGTGGCGCGGCGCGCGGCGGGGAGGGGCGCGCGCGCAGATGTTTCGGTCAGACGGGGATGCGGGCGATGCGCTTGCGGACCCGCGCGAGATAGCCCTTGAGCTTCTCGGGCGAGGCGGTGTCCATCTTGTGCAGCCCCATGTGGAAGGTCTTGCACCCCGGCGCGCAGCAGCCGCCGCCGATCACCGTCAGCAGGATCCGCCGCCCGGGCCGCAGCGCGGCGGTCCAGAGCCACCAGGGCGAGCCCATGGTGGTGACCTGGCCGACGAGGCGGATGTTGGTCAGCCCCGGGCCGATGGAGGTTTCCGCCGTCGGCATGGTGAAGGCGACATGCGGCACGAAGACCCGGTCCAGCCAGCCCTTCAGCATCGCGGGCAGCGACATCCACCAGGTGGGGTGGACGAAGATCAGCCCCTCGGCCCAGCGCAGGGCCTCGAGCTCGGCCTCGACCGGGGCCTCGTTCACCCCTGCATCGTTGTAGAGGCGGCGCTCCTCGGGGCCCATCACCGGGTCGAACCCCTCGGCGTAGAGATCCTTGAGGCGCACCTCGTGGCCCGCGGCCTCGGCGGCGTCGATCACCGCGTCGCGCAGGGCGGCGCAATAGGATTCGGGAACGGGGTGGCAGTAGACGACTAGCAAACGCATCGGGCGGTCCGGGTCTTCGGCGCCGCGAGGAATGCCGGGCGCTGCAGTGCAGCGTAAGCGCGGGGCGCGCGCGGTGTCCAGCGGGAGGTGGGGGATTGGGGAAAGGGGTTTGGTCTTCCGGCGTGGCGCGGGATGGCGCAGGGGAGGAGGGGATGCATCCCCTCCTCCCCCGCACCCCCACCTCCCGCAAGCTTTTGGGAGTGGGCTTGGGATCGACGCGCGCGCTGCGTTCAGCCGGGCTGATCCAAAAGTATGCGGAGGGAGGGGGGGCGGGGGGGGGGGGGGAAAAAAAACCCCCCCCCCCCCCCCCCCCCCCCCCCCCCCCCCCCCCCCCCCCCCCCCCCCCCCCCCCCCCCCCCC
>NZ_JBOCEF010000063.1:0-22828 GCF_050586345.1 Rhodovulum sp. DZ06 | reverse complement strand
CCCCCCCCCCCCCCCCCCCCCCCCCCCCCCCCCCCCCCCCCCCCCCCCCCCCCCCCCCCCCCCCCCCCCCCCCCGGCGCTCTCTCGGCTGCACGCCGGGACCCGCGAACGCCCCATGGGCGCCCGCGGACCCCGCCGCGTCAGGCCTTCGGCTCGCTGCGCAGGCCCTTGATGATGGACCAGCAGGCCAGCAGCAGCACGATGGTGAACGGGAAGCCCGTCGACACCGCCATCGCCTGCAGGGCCGCGAGGCCGCCGCCCAGCAGCAGCGCGATCGCCACCAACCCCTCGAAGCAGGCCCAGAACACGCGCTGCGCGGTCGGGGCGTCCACCTTGCCGCCGGCAGTGATCGTGTCGATCACCAGCGAGCCGGAGTCGGAGGAGGTCACGAAGAACACGATCACCAGCACGATGCCGATCATCGAGGTGATCGAGGCCAGCGGCATCTGCTCGAGCATCACGAACAGCTTCAGCTCCAGCGCCGCGTCGGCGACGCCCGAGGCCCCCGAGACGACCTGGTCGATGGCGGCGCCGCCGAAGGCGGACATCCACAGCACCGAGACCAGCGACGGGATCAGCAGCACGCAGATGATGAACTCGCGCACCGTGCGCCCGCGGGACACGCGCGCGATGAACATGCCCACGAACGGCGACCAGGAGATCCACCACGCCCAGTAGAAGGCGGTCCAGCCCTGGGAGAAGTTGGCGTCCTCGCGCCCGAACGGGTTCGAGAGGGCGGGAAGATGCTCGCCATACGCCGCGAGGTTCGAGAAGAAGCCGGTCAGGATGTCCACGGTCGGGCCGATGGCGATGACGAAGACCAGCAGCAGGGCCGCGAGGGCCATGTTGATCTCCGACAGCCGCTTCACGCCCGCGTCGAGGCCCGCGACGACCGAGATCAGCGCGGCGCCGGTGATGGCCCCGATCAGCAGGATCTTGGAGGTGTCGGTCACGCCGATGCCGAACAGGTGGTCGAGGCCGGCATTGGCCTGCTCGGCGCCGAAGCCGAGCGAGGTGGCGAGGCCGAACAGCGTCGCGAACACCGCGAGGATGTCGATGACGTGGCCGGTCCAGCCCCAGACCCGCTCGCCGAAGACCGGGTAGAAGACCGAGCGCATGGTCAGCGGCAGGCCCTTGTTGTAGCTGAACAGCGCCAGCGCCAGCGCCACCACCGCGTAGATCGCCCAGGGGTGCAGGCCCCAGTGGAAGATCGTGGCGGCCATGCCGAGCGAGGCGGCCGCCTCGGCGTCGCCCGCCGCGGCGCCCAGCGGGGCCCAGTCGGTGCGCGCGCCGTTCTCGCCCACGGAAATCCCGCCCATGGCGGACGAGTAGTGCGAGATCGGCTCGGACACCCCGTAGAACATCAGGCCGATGCCCATGCCGGCGGCGAACAGCATCGCGAACCAGCCGGTGTAGGAGTAGTCGGGGGTCGCGTGCGCCCCGCCCAGCCGGACCTTGCCCAGCGGCGAGACGATCAGGAACAGCGACAGCAGCACGAAGATGTTCGCGGCCCCGAGGAAGAACCAGTCGAGGCTGGCGGTCAGCCAGTTGCGCAGGTCGGTGAAGAGGGTCGCGGCCTGCTCCTGGAAGCCCAGGGTCAGCGCGACGAAGACGACGATGGTCGCGCCGGAGATGGCGAAAACCGGGTTGTGGATGTCGAAGCCGAGCTTGGCGAGCTCGAATTCAACGTTGTCCTGGCCGACGGTGTAATCGGTGTCGATGGGGTTCGCGGGACCATCGGGGGTCGGGATGCCTGTCGAGTCGTCCGGCTCGGTGGCGCTCATGTCCTCGTCCTTTCGCTCGGCCCGGTGCGGCTTTCCTGGGATGACGCCGCGCGGGCCGAGTTGGCGCGGCGCATCCCCGACCCCGGCAACCGTAGCGCCGGGGATCACGGTTTCAAACCGTGACGAATCGAAGACGAATCAAGCGGGGCGTTAACGACCCATTGAGGTCAGATGCCGCCCTTCTTGTGCAGGCGCCACAGAACGACCCCGGTCATCACCAGCCAGACCGCCGCGAGCCCGCCCCAGGTGACGGCATAACCGAGGTGATCGTTCTTCAGATTGACCGTCACCGGGCTGGCCCTGGGGAAGTCCCCGGCGCCCTCTTCCGCCACGATCATCACCGGCTCGGTCCCCAGCGCGTCGGCGAGTTTCCAGGGGTCGCGGCCGAACCAGTAATTCGCCTCGAGGTCCGGCTCGGGCGTCGCGCTGGTGATCTCGTCGGGCCAGAGCAGCGCGCCGGTCACGGTCCCGGCGGGGAGCGCGCGGGCGGCGTCCTTCTGGTCCTGAGGCACGTATCCGCGGTCGACGAGGATCCTGCGCCCCTCCGCGGTCTCGAACGGGGCGATGATGCGGAAGCCGGGGCCCCAGGGCTTCATCGAGGAGAGGTTGTGCGCCTCGCCCGGCAGGAAGCGGCCCTCGACGCGCACCCGCAGGTACTTGTCGGCGACGGGGTCGGGATCGGCGGGAAGGGCGACGGGCTCGGCGTTCAGGCGCTCCTCGAGCTGGGCGATGACGCCGAGCTTCCAGTCCAGCCGGTTGAGCTGCCAGTTGCACAGCGCGACCAGGATCGCGGCGCCGATGAGGCCGAAGGCGAGGACGGCGATGACGCGGGCCATGGGCGAAGCTCCTGCTGCTTGGGGCGGCGTGAGGGGGGAGGTAGCGGAGGAGGCGGGGCGCGGCAACCCGGCGCCGGGCCGCGCGCGGGGCGGCGCCGGGACTGCCCCGGGCGCGCGGCCCCGGGGGGGCGCGGGGCGGGCGGGCCGATCCGGGCGCGCAGCGGCCGGGAGGTCCGTGCGCCCTGCGCCGGCGCCCTGCACTGGCGCCCTGCGCTGGGGGACGTGCGGGGGGCGTGCGGCCGTCGGGGGCGTCGAGCCCCCTCCGCCCGGCGTCGCCCGCGGCGCCGCGCGCGCCGTCCCGGCGGGTGCGACGGAGCCAACGGGTGCGACCCCACCGGTTACGAGGGCGGCCGAAACGCGGGCGGGCGGCGCATCGCTGCGCCGCCCGCCGAAGGTCTTGCCGGGGACCGCTCGGCCCCCGGGCCGGGGTCGCCGCCGGGTTCGCCGCCGGGGTCAGCCGCCCCAGATGTAGACGGCGGCGAACAGGAACAGCCACACGACGTCGACGAAGTGCCAGTACCAGGCGGCGGCCTCGAAGCCGATATGCTTGGTGGCGGTGAAGTCGCCGACCATGCCGCGGAACATGCAGATCGCGAGGAACAGGGTGCCGACGATCACGTGGAAGCCGTGGAAGCCGGTCGCCATGTAGAAGTTCGCGCCGTAGATGTTGCCCGAGAAGCCGAAGGTGGCGTGGGAGTACTCGTAGGCCTGGGTGATGGTGAAAAGCACGCCCAGGATCACGGCGATGGCGGTGGCCTTCACCATGGTCTTGCGGTCGTTGTCATGCGCGATGGCATGGTGCGCCCAGGTCGCGGCGCAGCCCGAGGCCAGCAGGATCAGGGTGTTGATCAGCGGCAGGTGCCAGGGGTCGAAGGTCTCGATGCCCGCGGGCGGCCAGGAGGCGGCCAGCACCTCGGTGCCCTGGATCTCGCCCATCGGGTAGAGGGCGTGCTTGAAGAAGGACCAGAACCAGGCGACGAAGAACATCACCTCGGAGGTGATGAACAGGATCACGCCGTAGCGCAGGCCGATCTGGACGACCGGGGTGTGGTCGCCGGCGCGCGATTCGCGCACCACGTCCGCCCACCAGGCGTACATGGTGTAGAGCACCAGGGCGAAGCCGGCGGCGAACAGCAGCCAGCCGTTGTCATGCATCCACATGACCGCGCCGAACAGCATGACGAAGGCGCCGATGGACCCCAGCAGGGGCCACGGGCTGGGCGGCAGAACGTGGTAGTCGTGGTTCTTCTCGTGGGCCATGCGTGGTCCTCCGGATTGCAGGCGTCCCGCGTGCGCGGGGTCAGTTCACCGACGGCGCCGAGCCGCCCTCGAGGGCGGCGGCCTTCTCGGCCTCCGCTTCGGGCAGGTCGGTTTCGTGGAAAGTGTAGGACAGGGTGATGGTCTTGAGATCCTTCGCCTCGGCGTCGTCTACCAGTTCAGGATCGACGTAGAAGGTGACCGGCATCTTGACGGTCTCCCCGGGCTGAAGGACCTGCATCTCGAAGCAGAAGCAGTCGATCTTGACGAAATAGGACCCGGCGCTGAACGGGGCGACGTTGTAGCTCGCCGTCCCGGCGACGGGCCGGTCGGTCGGATTGTGCGCCTCGTAGAAGGCCAGCCCGGTCTCGCCGATCTTCAGCTCCACCTGGGTCACCTCGGGACGGAAATCCCAGGGCATGCCGCGCTCGGTGTTCGCGTCGAAGCGGATCTTGACGGTGCGGTCCAGGACCTTGTGCTCGCCGCCCGTGGCGACCTGCGTCTCGCCGCCATAGCCGGTGACGCGGCAGAACCAGTCGTAGAGCGGCACGGAGGCGAAGCCCATCGCGCCCATGAAGGTCACGATGCCGACGGTCCAGGCGACGGTTTTCTGTTGCGAGGTCAGGGCCATGGTCAGAACGCCTGCATCATCTGGCCGCTGGACAGCTTGGCGATCGTCACCATGAAGACCAGCAGCACGAAGGCCAGCAGCACGCCCCCGAGGGCGATGTTGCGGCCGCGACGGCGGCGGTGAAGCTCGTGTTCTTCCTTCTCGATCATTCCCGTGTCTCCGTCAGAACAGCGCGTGGGCGGCCCAGTAGTCGCCGATGGCGGACTTCGTCACAGCTTCGACCATGAGGGCGGCGAAGTGAAGGAACAGGTAGATGATGGAGGCCCGGAACAGCGCCTTCTCGGGCGCGAACCGGTCGGCCTCCGCCTCGGCCTCGGTCCGGGTCCAGAGCGGCAGGGCCAGCTTCAGGAACCAGGCGTTCAGCACGATCGCGGTCGCGAGGTAGACATAGCCGCCCGCGGTGGAGAAGCCCGGCGCGATGGCGACCGGCGCCAGCAGGATCGAGTAGATCACCATCTGGCGGCGGGTGGAGCGGTGGCCGGCGACGATCGGCATCATCGGCACGCCCACCCGCTCGTAATCGATGTTGCGGAACAGCGCGAGCGCCCAGAAATGCGGCGGCGTCCACAGGAAGATCAGCCCGAACAGCAGCACCGAGACGAAGGACACCTCGCCCGTCGCCACGGCCCAGCCGAGCATCGGCGGGAAGGCGCCCGCCGCGCCGCCGATGACGATGTTCTGCGGCGTCGAGCGCTTGAGCCACATCGTGTAGACGACGGCGTAGAAGAAGATGGTGAAGGCCAGGATGAAGGCCGAGAGCGGGTTGGCGAACAGCCCCAGCATCATCACCGACAGCAGCGACAGCGCGAGGCCGACGGCCAGCGCCTCGGACGGGGTCACCTTGCCCGAGGCGGCGGGGCGCTGCGAGGTGCGCGCCATCTGCGCGTCGATGTCGGCGTCCCACCACATGTTCAGCGCGCCGGAGGCGCCCGCGCCTACGGCGATGCAGATGATCGCGGCCATCGCGATCACCGGGTGCACCGCGGTCGGCGCCGCGATCATGGCGGCGGCGGCGGTGAAGATCGACAGCGACATCACCCGGGGTTTGAGCAGCGCCACGTAGTCCCGGAATTCGGGTTCGGGCGCGCTGCGGGCGATATTGTATGCGGCGTCGGTCAACAAGCTCTCCGTCGGTTCGACGTCATGGCGAAGGTCTGGGTCGTCGTCCTGCGCCTCACCGGGGCCTCCCGCCCCGGGACAGGCGCCGCGGCCCGGCTGCGGACCGCCCTGCATGGCGGGCCCTGTGAGGCCGCGCCTTCGCCCCTGCGCCCGCGATGCGGGCCGGGGCGGCGCCGGACCGGGGGCAGGTCACGCCGCGCCGCGGTCCGGGATGCGCCCCGCTCCGGGGACGCGGGAGCGGCGCGGGGGAGCCCCCCGCGCCCGCCTCCGGGCCTCACTCGGCCGAGGCGACCTGCACGCGGCGCGGGGCCGGGTTGGAGGCGTAGAGCTCCTTGGCCTGCTCGAGCCAGGCGTCGTACTCGTCCTGCGGCAGGGCGCGGACCACGATCGGCATGTAGGAGTGATCCTTGCCGCAGAGCTCCGAGCACTGGCCGTAGTAGCGGCCGGGCATGTCGACCTGGAACCAGGTCTCGTTCAGGCGGCCGGGGACGCCGTCGATCTTCACGCCGAAGGCGGGGATGGTCCAGGAGTGGATCACGTCGCCGGCGGTGACCTGCATGCGGATCTTCTTGCCGACCGGGATCACGATCTCGGTGTCGGTCTGCAGCAGCCAGGTCTCGCGGGTGACGTTGTACTTCTCCATGTTGGCGCGCACGTCCTCGTCCGCCATGGCGGCGTCGAAGGAGGGCATCCCGGCGCCGATCATGAAGGCGTCGAACTCGAGCCCCTCATCCGGGTAGGAGTAGGACCAGTACCACTGGTTGCCGGTCGCCTTGATGGTCATGTCCGTCTCGGGGACGTTCACCTGCTTGTGCAGCAGGTTCAGCGACGGCACGGCGATGATCACCAGGATGATGATCGGCACCACGGTCCAGATCACCTCGATCACCGAGTTGTGGGTGAAGCGCGCCGGGGTCGGGTTCGCGGAGGCGCGGAACCGGATCAGGATGATGACCAGCAGCGCGGTCACGAAGATGGTGATCGCGGCGATGATGTAGAGGATGAACCCGTCGAGCCACTGCAGGTCCTGGGCCAGGTCCGTCGCGGCCGGCTGGAAGCCCATCTGGGCGGGGCGCGGCACGCCGATGTTCTCCTGGGCCGTCGCGGCGCCGGCGAAGAGGGCCGCGGCGCCCGCGCCGAACAGCGATCCTGCGAGCTTGTCGATGCGCATGTGTTCGTCTTCCCGTTCTGTATCAGGGCCCCGGACGGGCCCGCGCCCCCACGCCCGGCGTCGCCGCCGCGGGGGGCCTGTCTCCCGCTATCGTCCTCGCATGAGAGCATATGAGGACGCAATCGTTTCGTCGGCACACCGTATGTAGCCGGAACGCTCCGCATTCAAGCGCCGCCGTTTGCGGCATTGCGACGCTCGCGCGACCGTGGTGAGGTGCGCGCACGCATGCCGGGCCGGTTGCGGGGCCCCTGATGCCCCGTCCGGGCGGCGAAGGAAAGAAGGACATTGGCGCCATGACGGCACGAGACACGTTCCGCCCATTCGAGACCGACCTCGACGAGGGCGCGGCGCTGGCGATCCTGCGCGACGCCGTGGCCGGGGCCGATGACGGGGAGCTGTTCCTCGAACGCCGCCGGGCCGAGACGCTGGTCTTCGACGACGGCCGGTTGCGCACCGCCTCCTATGACGCGGGCGAGGGATTCGGCCTGCGCGCCGTGGCCGGCGAGACGGCGGGCTACGCGCATTCGGGCGAATTGTCGGAAGGCGCCCTGCGCCGCGCCGCCGAGACCGCGCGCCTCGCCGCGCGCGAGGGCGGCGGCGTGCTGGCCGGGCCGCCGAGCCTTGCAAACCGCCGTCTTTACGGGGATCTCGACCCGATGGCGGGCCCCGACTTCTCGGCCCGGGTCGAGACGCTGCGCGAGATCGACGACTACCTGCGCGGCGCCGACAAGCGGGTGGTGCAGGTCTCGGCCAGCCTCAACGCCGCCTTGCAGGAGGTGGAGATCCTGCGCCCAGAGGGCGGGCGGCTGGCCGAATCCCGCCCCCTGGTGCGGATGAATGTCAGCGTGATCGTCGAGAAGGACGGGCGGCGCGAATCCGGCTCGGCCGGCTGCGGCGGGCGCACCGGCGTCGAGGGGCTGGTGGACCCCGCCGCCTGGAAGGCGCTGGCCGACGAGGCGCTGCGCCAGGCGCTGGTGAACCTCGAGGCCGAGGACGCCCCCGCCGGGGTGATGGAGGTCGCGCTCGGCCCGGGCTGGCCGGGGATCCTGCTGCACGAGGCCATCGGCCACGGGCTGGAAGGCGATTTCAACCGGAAGAAAACCTCGGCCTTCGCCGGGCTGATGGGCAAGCGGGTGGCCGCGCCGGGGGTCACGGTCGTCGACGACGGAACGATTCCCGACCGCCGCGGCTCGATCAGCTTCGACGACGAGGGGACCCCGTCGTCGCGCACCACGCTGATCGAGGACGGGATCCTGGTGGGCTTCATGCAGGACCGGCAGAACGCCCGCCTGATGGGCGTGCCCGCCACCGGCAACGGGCGGCGCGAAAGCTATGCCCACGCGCCGATGCCGCGGATGACCAACACCATCATGCTCGGCGGCGACGCGGCCCCCGAAGACGTGGTGGCGAACGTGAAGGACGGCATCTACGCGGTGAATTTCGGCGGCGGCCAGGTGGACATCACCAACGGCAAGTTCGTGTTCTCCTGCACCGAGGCGTACCGGGTGAAGGACGGCAGGATCGGCGCCCCGGTGAAGGGCGCCACGCTGATCGGCGACGGCGCCACCGCGCTCAACAAGGTGCGGATGGTCGCGAACGACATGGCGCTGGACCCCGGGATCGGGACCTGCGGCAAGGCGGGCCAGTGGGTGCCGGTGGGCGTCGGCCAGCCGACGGTGCTGATCGACGGGCTGACGGTGGGCGGCGCGGCGGGCTGAGGCCGGCCGGGGCCGCGCCGGGCCCTCCCCACGCCGCCTGCCTGCGCGTCCCCTTCGGCGGGGCGCGCAGGCGGGCGTGTTGATGCACGCGGCGATTGTCCGCTTCGCAATTGCGGCGCGACGGCGTATTCCTTGCGTATTGCCCCTGATCAGAGATTGAAACGCCCCGCGTGTCGTTTCCGGCGGAGAACTCATGACCGATGGATATCCGGGCGCTTCGGCCCCGCCCGCGCCCCTTGTTTCGGATGACCGCGCCGCCGCCGCCGCGGCCCGCCTGCGCCAGCGGCTGACCGAGGACGGGCTGGCCGCGCCCGACGCCGAATCCATGGCGCTGGGGATCGAGCTCGCCGCCCACCGGATCGAGCGCGGGCGGCCGGGCTTCCACGCCGTCGCGCTCGGGGTGTCCGCCGCGCTGCGCACCGACCCGGGCCGCCTGCGCCGCCACCTGCGCGGCTGGTACGAGGGCGCGCGCGGGCTGATGGAGGATGACGGCCGCGCCACCGATGCGCTCGATTCGCCCGAAGGGGTGCGCGACGCGCTGCAGGACCTGACCGGCGAGGGCGGCGCCCCCGCCCGGGTCCCCGCGCCCGCCGCGCCCCCTGCTCCTGCCCCCGCCCCGGCCCCCGCCCCGACGATGGCCGACGCGCCCCGGCCCGGCGGCTTCGCCGAGCCCGCGGCGGAGCGCCCGACGCCCCCGAAGCAGGCGCTGTCCCCGGGCGCCGCCGACGCCGACGCCGCGCCCGACGCCGCCCCAGCGGCGCGGACCGACGGGCTGTTCGGCGCGCTCGAGGCCGCCGAGACCGCGGTGCGCGATGGGACGGCGGTCAGCTACGGGGCCGATTCGCCCCTCTCGGCCCCCGATGACGACGACTTCACGGAAGAGGACATGGCGTTCTATTCCGGCAATGGCGGCCGCCGCCGGCGCCGCCGCCAGCGGGACGAGCCGAAGGTCGGCGTGCGCCGCTCGGACATGCTCTGGGGCGCGCTGTTCGTGCCGGGGGTGCTGGCCGGGCTGGCGGTGTTCCTGCTCGCCATCACCACGCCGCCGATCAACTTCATCACCGGGCTCGACCGCTGGCAGGTGTTCTCGGGGTTGCAGGCCTCGGGGATGGCCATGGCGCTGTGGCTGCCCGCGCTGACGCTGGTGCTGCCGCCGCTGTGGTACGCGATGAACCGCGGCTGGTACGTGATCCTGGCCGCGCCCTTCGTCTTCGCCTTCGCGACGGCCGCGCTGACGGCCATGGCGGCCTTCATCGTCACCCGCTCCTTCAGCCATCCCAGCTTCATGCCCGAGGCCGAGAACTGGCTGCGCCTCTGGGGCCCGATCGTGCTGGCCTGCACCATCAGCGTCTCGTTCGGCCCCTACCTGCGCCGGTTCAACCGCCGCACCTTCCGCAAGCTCGGCAAGTGGTGGGACCGCCGCTTCGGGAGCGGCGCATGACCGGCCCCGGGGAGATGCGGGCCGAGGCCCCCCGCCGCCCCGGCCTGCCGCGGCTCGCGCTCGGCCTCCTCGCGGGCTGGGTCGCGGGCGGGCTGGCCCCGGCGCTGGCCGTGGGCGCCATGCTGCTGATGATGATCGAGGACCCCTATTCGGCCCAGCAGCAGGCGCGCTTCGCGGCGCTGGCGCTGTCGGTCCCGATGGGGATCTTCATGCTGACCGGCGGCGTGGCGATCATGGCCGGGCTGCTGAAGGCCGGGCGCCGCGCGATCCTGGATTTCGCGCTGGCGGGCGCGGCCGGGGGCGCGCTGTTCGGCGTGCTCGCGCCCATGGCGATGGGGGACGAGACCAACCTCGCCGCCGTCGCGGTGCTGGCGGGCTGCGGGCTCGAGGCGATGCTGATCGCCCGCGCCGTGGGCGGGGTGCGCAAGGCGGCCTGACCGCCCTGCCCCGCCGGACACGAAAAAGCCCCGCGGCGCGCCTGCGCCGCGGGGCTTTTCATGCGCCCGGCCCGGGGAACGGCCGTCCCGGGAACCGGCGTCAGTAGGAGGCCGCCGCGTAGATCCGGGTCAGGTCGCCGCCCCACTCGGTCTCCCACAGGCGCAGCAGCTCCTCGGCCGGGGTCTCCCCGGTCTCGACGCTTTCCTTGAGGGCGTTGAGGAAATGGGTCTCGTCCGGCACCAGCCCGCCGGCGCCGGTGCGCCCGCGCGCCTTCAGCCCGGCCTCGGCGATCGAGAGGCAGCGGGCCGCGAGGTCGCGCATGGTCCCGCCGCCCGGCGCCTCGGCCTTCAGCCCGCGGACCGAGGCGTCGACGCGCAGCGCCTCGCGCTCCTCCGCCGTCCAGCCCTTGCACAGGTCCCAGGCCGCATCCAGCGCGGCCTGGTCGTACATAAGCCCCACCCAGAAGGCCGGAAGCGCGCAGATCCGCCGCCACGGGCCGCCATCGGCCCCGCGCATCTCCATGAACTTCTTGATCCGCGCCTCGGGGAAGATGGTGGTCAGGTGATCGGCCCAGTCCGAGAGCGTCGGCGTCTCCCCCGGCAGCGCGGGCAACTTGCCGTCGAGGAAGTCGCGGAAGCTCTGGCCCAGCGCGTCGATGTATTTCCCGTCGCGATAGACGAAATACATCGGCACATCGAGCGCGTAGTCCACGTAAGCCTCGAAGCCCATCCCGTCCTCGAACACGAAGGGCAGCATCCCGGTGCGAGAGGCGTCGAGGTCGCGCCAGATGCGCGAACGCCAGGAGACATGGCCGTTCGGCTTGCCGTCGAAGAACGGAGAATTGGCGAAGAGCGCGGTGGCCACCGGCTGCAGCGCCAGCGCCACGCGGAACTTCTTCACCATGTCGGCTTCGGAGGCGAAGTCGAGATTCACCTGCACGGTGCAGGTGCGGTACATCATCTGCGTGCCATGGGTGCCGACCTGGCCCATGTAGCGGGTCATCAGCGCGTAACGCCCCTTGGGCATCACCGGCATCTCTTGTTCCGACCAGATCGGCGCGGCGCCGAGGCCCATGAACCCGGCCCCGATCTCGTCCGCGATCGATTTGACCTCGCGCAGGTGCGCGTTGGCCTCGTCGCAGGTCTGGTGGATCGTCTCCAGCGGCGCGCCGGAAAGCTCCAACTGGCCGCCCGGCTCCAGCGACACGTTGGCGCCGTCCTTGGTCAGGCCGATCAGCTTGCCGCCCTCTTCCAGCGGCGCCCAGCCATAGCGGTCGCGCAGCCCGCTCAGCACCGCGAGGATCGAGCACTCCCCTTCATAGGGCAGCGGGGCGAGGTCGGACTTGCGCCAGCCGAACTTCTCGTGCTCGGTGCCGATGCGCCAGTCTTCGGCGGGCTTGCACCCGGCCTCGAGATACTGGGCAAGCTGGTCGCGGCTTTCGATCGGGCCGCCGCCCGACTGGGGAATGGACATGAAGCGGGCCTTTCCTGGCGGGCGGATGTTCAGGCAGACTTAGAAGGCGGCGCGCCGGGCCGCAAGGGCGGGCGTGGCCCCGCCCCGTTCACGATGCGGAAACGTCGCCCCCCCGGCGCCAGACCGCGTGCATGGCGGGGCCGGCCCCGGCGATGGCCTTCAGGGCCTGCGCCTCGGAGAAGCCAGGCAGCGCGGCGAGCGCCTCGGGCAGCGATTCCACCCCCGACGCGCCCGCGGGCACGCGCAGCGCGGGGCCGCCCGTCTCGCGCAGGATCCAGGTGGCGTTGGGGCCGCTTTCGACATCCACCGCCCGCAGCTCGTCCAGCGACAGCACGCCGCCGGTTTCGGGGCCCAGATAGGTGATCCGCCGCTCCTCGATCATCACCACGCCCGGGTCCATCGCCCGGCCCCCGGCGAGGCCGCGCAGGAAGGCGAGCCGCGCCCACAGCACCGAGGCGCCGCCGAGCAGCACCATCGACCAGCCGAAGATCCCGCCCTCGAGCACGTTCTCCAGCCCGAAGCGCAGCAGGATCAGCGCGAGGGCGGCCGAGACGGCGAATTCGCCCCAGCGCAGCCGCAGCGCGGTGGCGCGCGAGGGGGGCGGCGGCGCCCCGGCGGGACGGCGCGCGCCGATGGCGCCCCCTCCCGCGCGTCGCTCGAAGCCGGTCATGCTGCGTCCTCCTCTGCCTGGTCCGCGCCGTCCCCGGCGTCGGCCGCATCGTCATCCGGCGCGGGAGACGCAGCGCCCCAGTCGCCGAGCGCGGCCTGCCACAGCGACAGGGCCGCCACCGCGGCGGTATCCGCCCGCAGGATGCGCGGCCCGAGGCCGACGGGCAAGGCCGCATGGTGAACGCGGAGTGCAGAAATCTCCTCGGGAGCGAATCCGCCCTCGGGGCCGATCAGCACCGCCCACGGCCCGGGACCCGCGGCCGGGTCGCCCTCCGCCGCCGCCGCGCGCAGCACCTCGAGCGCCGGGCGCGCGTGCCCGCCGCCCTGCCCGCGTTCATCGCAGAACAGGATCCGCCGCTCCGCGGGCCAGTCCGCCAGCAGCTCCGACAGCTGCACCGGGGCCGCCGCCCCGGGGATCTCCAGCCGCTCGCATTGCTCGGCCGCCTCGCGCGCCGTGGCCTGCATCCGGTCGACGCGCAGCCGTTCCGAGTTGGTGCGCCGCGTGAACACGGGCTGGAGGCGCGAGACGCCGAGCTCCACCGCCTTTTCGATGATGAAATCGGTGCGGGCGCGTTTGACCGGGGCGAACAGGAGCCACAGGTCGGGCGCCGGGGCCTGGTCGCGCAGCAGGCGGCGGGCGGCGAGGATGCCGCCGCGCTTCGAGCCTTCGACGATCTCCGCCAGCCATTCCCCGTCGCGGCCGTTGAACACCCGCAGCACGTCGCCGACGCCCCTGCGCATGACGGCGAACAGGTAATTGGCCTGGTCCTTGTCCAGCGGGATCGCGACGTCGGGCCCCAGGTCCGCGTCGAGGAAAAGCCTGATCTTTGCGGCGTGTTCCGGCATAAAGCCCTCCATGACCTCGCACCTTGATACCGCTCCCCCGGCCCCGGATGGAAGGGTCGCCGATGCAACCGACCGCAACTGGGTGGACCGGTTCGCGCCGCCCTGGTCGCGCCCCTGGCTGCGGCTGAGCCGCGCCGACCGGCCCGCGGGCACCTGGCTGCTGCTGCTGCCCTGCTGGTGGGGGCTGATGCTGGCCGCCGCCGCCGACCCGAACGGCCTGCGGTGGGAGGATGCGTGGATCTTCGCGGTCTGCGGCGTCGGCGCCTTCCTGATGCGCGGCGCGGGCTGCACCTGGAACGACGTGACCGACCGCAACATCGACGGCTCGGTCGAGCGCACGCGCTCGCGCCCCATCCCCTCGGGGCAGGTGACGACGAAGGGCGCGCTGGTGTGGATGTGCATCCAGGCGCTGATCGCCTGCGCGCTGCTGGTCACGCTGCACCCCGCGGCGATCCTGCTGGGGGTCGTCTCGCTCCTGCCCGTGTGCATCTACCCCTTCATGAAGCGGGTGACCTGGTGGCCGCAGGTGTTCCTCGGCATCGCGTTCAACTGGGGCGCGCTGCTGGCCTGGGCGGCGCACACGGGCTCGCTCTCGGCCGCGCCGGTGCTGCTGTACCTGTCGGGCATGGCCTGGACGATCTTCTACGACACGATCTACGCCTGCCAGGACATGGAGGACGACGCGCTGATCGGGGTGAAGTCCACCGCGCGGCTGTTCGACGGGCGCACGCGGCCGATCCTGCTGGGCTTCATGGCGCTGACGCTGGTCCTGTCCGCGCTGGCGGTGATCGCGGCGCTGGCGGGGAACCCGGCGGCGCTGGCGCTGGGGCTGCTGGGCGTCGCCGGGTTCGGCTGGCGCCTGCACTGGGAGTGGCGGCAGGTCGACCCGGGGAACAACCCGCTCTGCCTCCACCTGTTCCGCGACAACCGCAATGCGGGGCTGCTCCTGTTCGCCGGGCTGGCGCTGGCCGCCATCGCCTGAGGGGCGCCATCGCCCCGGGGGGCCGCGCGCCCCCCTCCTGCGGCCCGGGGCGGCGCCCGCGGTCATCTTCCGTTGATGCTGTTCGCGTTTGCGGCGCCCTCTCCCTCAACCGGATCGCAACCCCGCGGCCCCATGGTCCCCCCCGAACAGACGGACCGGGTCATCCCCCGGTCCGCGCGTGCCGAGTTCACATCCGCTTCGTGGGGGAGCGTGCTTCATGCCGACCGAACCGACCGACCTCGAACAATACGCCCTGGAACTGGTCAACCGCCTGCGCCTCGATCCCACCGGGTCCTTCGACCGGTTCATCGCGGACGCGGCGACCGGGACCGCCCATGACCCCGGCGTCACCGCGGCGCTGGCCTGGTTCTTCGTCGATCTCGACGCGCTGGCCGCGCAGCTTGGGTCGCTGACCGCCGTGGCGCCGCTGGCCTGGAACGGGCTGCTGCACGACGCCGCCGCGGGCCATAACGCGGCGATGCAGGCGGCGGACGAGCAGTCCCACCAGGTCGAGGGAGAGGCGCCGCTGGGCGCCCGCGTCGACGCCACCGGCTACCTGTGGACCACCCTGGCCGAGAACGTCTACGCCTATTCCGAGAACCCCGATCACGCCCATGCGGGCTTCGTGATCGACTGGGGCTACGACACCGGCGAGTCGACCTATGACCGCGCCGGCGGCGACGGCATCCAGGACCCGGCGGGCCACCGCAACGCGCTGATGTCCGCCAATTATTCCGAGATCGGCATCGACTGGCTGGCCGACAGCTCGGGGCTGACCTCGGTCGGGCCCTGGCTGACGACGCAGGTGCTGGGCACGGCGGTGTTCTCGGGGCCCAAGGTGCTCGGCGTAGTCTACGCGGACGCGGATGCGGACGGCGCCTACTCGATGGGCGAGGGCGCGGCGGCCGCGATCTCGATCGCCGCCGGCGCGCCCGTCGCCGCCCAGGCCGCGGGGGGCTACAGCCTCGACGCGAATATCGGCGTGCAGCGCATGGCCTTCTCCGGCGGCGGGCTGGAGCGGGACATCGAACTCGACGTCACCGTGGTGGACCGCAACGTGAAGATCGACGTGACCGCGGACGGGTTCATCGCGTCCTCCGGCGACGTGGCGGTGCAGTCCTGGGCCGCGGGGCTGAAGGCGCTGAGCCATGACGGGGTCGAGCTGCGCGGCGGCCATGCCGACGAGTTGATCGAGGGCGGGCGCGGCGACGACGACCTGTTCGGCGGACGCGGCGCGGACCGGATCCAGGGCGGCAAGGGCTTCGACACGATCTGGGGCGGCGGCTTCTCGGACGGGCTGTCGGGCGGCACCGAGGGCGACGAGATCCACGGCGGCCGCGGCTGGGACCGCATCTATGGCGGCCAGGGCGACGACCAGCTTTACGGCGACGAGGGGAACGACTTCCTGGCCGGCGGCGCCGGGCGCGACCGGATCGAGGGCGGCGACGGCGACGACCGGCTGCGCGGCGGGCGCGGCGCCGACACCTTCGTGTTCGACGCCAGCGACGGGACCGACCGGATCGAGGACTGGGAGGCGAAGGACCGCATCAACCTGCGCCCCGCGGGGGTCGAACTGGCCGACATCATGATCGGGACCAGCGGCGACGACGCCGTGCTGGCCTTCGCCGCCACCACGGTGATCATCGAGAACGCGGCGGGCATCTTCTCGGAGGCCGACCTGCTGCTGGCCTGAGGGGCGATCACCGGGAGGGGGCGCGGGCGCCCGCCCAGGGGGCCATGCCCCCCATTCGCCTGCGCCGGGCGGTCGGCGCCGCCCACGCGCGCCGGACCGACCGCAATCCCCGGGCGCGACGGCGCCGGGCGCGCGAGGCGCGGCCGAGCGGGGGGCTCGTCCCCCCGAGGCCGGGCCTTCCCCCCCGCCGGACGGCAAGCGCCGGACCTGAAAAGCCGGACGTGAAAAGCCCCCGCGCGGACCGACCGCGCGGGGGCTTTCGCCTTTCCGCCCGCCTTTGCGTGGGCCGAAGGATCAGTCCTGTTTCGGGCGGTCGTCGTGATCGAACAGGATCCGCGCCGCGTCCCCTTCCGGGTCGCGATACTGGTCCGAGCGCAGCGTCCACAGGAACGCCCCCAGCCCGACCAGTCCCAGCAGGATCGAGATCGGGATCGTGAACATCAGGACGGTCACGACCGGCCTCCTTTCATCCGCCGGATCCGCAGCGCGTTCAGCGTCACGATGATCGAGCTCGAGGACATCGCCAGCGCCGCGATCAGCGGCGTGACGAAGCCCGCCGCCGCCAGCGGCACCGTCACCAGGTTGTAGAGGCCCGCGAACTGGAAATTCTCCAGCGCCCGGCGCCGGGCCGCGCGGGCCACGTCCACCGCCGCCAGCACCGGGGACAGCCCCGCGCCGGTGAACACGAAGCCCGCCGCCGCGCGGCTGACATCCGCCGCCGAGGACGGGGAGATCGACGCCTCGGCCGCCGCCAGCGCGGGCGCGTCGTTGATGCCGTCGCCGACCATCATCACCTTGCGCCCCTGCGCCGCCCAGTCCTCGAGCCGCGCGAGCTTGCCCGCCGGGGTCACCGCGGCCTCGAACGCCTCGATCCCCGCCGCCGCGGCCGCGCGCGCCACCGGGCCGGGCGCGTCGCCCGACAGCAGCGCCACCTCGAAGCCGCGCGCCTTCAGGCCCGCCACGACCTCTGCCGCGTCCGCCTTCAGCGGGTCCTCGAACGCGAAGCGCACCGGGGCCGCGTCGCCCAGCTTCAGCCAGACCGAGGAGAACCCGTCGCCCGGGTCCGTCCCCTCGCACCAGTCGCCGCGCCCGAGCCGCGCCTCCACGCCCGCCACGCGCCCGGTCATGCCGCGACCCGGAAGCTCTTCCAGCCCCTCGACCGCCGCCGGGATGACGCCGCGCGCCGCCGCCGCCTCGGCCAGCGCCTGGCTGAACGGGTGGCGCGACGCCCCGGCGAGGGCCGCCGCCGCCGCCCAGGCGGCTGCAGTCTGCGGCCCGTCATCCGGCCCCGAGGCCAGCCTCGGCGCCCCTTCCGTCAGCGTTCCGGTCTTGTCGAACACCGCCACGTCGCACAGTGCCAGCCGCTCCAGCGCCGCGCCGTCCTTGAGGAACACGCCCGCCCGGAACAGCCGCCCGCCCGCCGCGGCATGCACCGCGGGCACCGCCAGCGCCAGCGCGCAGGGGCAGGTGATGATGAGCACCGCGGCGGCGATCATCACCGCCTCGCGCACGTCCATCCCCCACAGGATCCAGCCGATCCCCGCGGCGGCGGCGGCGACATGCACCACCGGCACATAGACCCGCGCCGCGTGATCGGCGAGCCGGGTGTAGCGCGTCTTGGCGTTCTCGGCCGCGTCGATCATCCGGGCGATCCCGGCCAGCAGGGTCTCGTCCCCCACCGCCGTCAGCCGCACCCGCAGCGGGGCCGAGAGGTTGACCACGCCCGCGTGGACCTCCGCGCCCTGCCCCGCCGCCTCGGGCGCGCTTTCGCCGGTGATCATCGAGCGGTCGAGGTCCGACAGCCCCTCGACCACCTCGCCATCCGCGGGCGCGCGTTCCCCGGCCGCGACCTCGATCACGTCGCCGGGGCGCAGATCCTCGACCGGGACCACCCGGCGCATCCCGTTCTCGACCAGCGTCGCGGAATGGGCCTGCAGCCCGCAGAGCTCCGCCGCCGCCACCCGCGCCGCGCGGCGCGTGCGGTGGTCGAGGTAGCGACCGATCAGCAGGAAGAACAGCAGCGACACGGCCGCGTCGAAATAGGCGTGGGCGCCGGACTGGATCGTCTCGGACACCGACACGCCCATGGCCAGCAGCACGGCGAGCGAGATCGGCACGTCCATGTTCGCCCGCCCCGCCCGCAGCGCCAGGATGGCGTTGCGGAAGAAGGGCGTCCCGGCGAAGGCCGCGGCGGGCAGCGCGATCAGGGCCGAAACCCAGTGCAGCAGGTCCCGCGTCGCATCCGTCGCCCCGGACCAGACCGAGACCGACAGCAGCATCACGTTCATCATCGCGAAGCCCGCGACGGCGAGCCGGGCGAGCAGCGCCCGGCCCTCGGAATCGCGCTCGAGGTCGCGCATGGCGTCGGCGTCGAAGGGGCGCGCCTCGTAGCCGAGCGCGGCGAGGCCCTCGAGCGCGGCCTCGGGCGCGGCGTCCTCCGACAGGCCCACGGCGACGCGCCGGTGGGTCAGGTTCACCCGGGCGGTGTCGATCCCCGGGGCGCGCGGCAGGCGGCTCTCGATCGTCTGGATGCAGGCGGCGCAGTGGACCTCGGGGGCCAGCAGCTCGATCTGCCGCCGTCCGTCGGCGCCGCGGCGCACGAAGCGGGACAGCCCGCCGGTCCCGGCGGTGAAGGCCGCGGCGCCGGTCGGGCAGCACGCGCCGCCGAACGCGCTCTCGGGCGCGTCCGTCGCGCCGGTCATGGTTCCGCCGTCAGGCATCTGGGGGGCCCCTTCGGGCAGGCGGCGCCGGGCGCCGCGAAAGAACGGGAACGGGCGGCGGGAACGCGCCCCGCCGCCCGGGGAAGATCAGCGGATCTCGAACTCGGTCACCACGTGGTGGCGTCCGCCGGCGCCGTCGGCGGCGGTGATCTCGACCCGCCACATGCCGTCGTCGAGCGGGGTCTTCATCACGTAGACGCCGGGCTGGGCCGGGTCGGGCAGCAGCGCGACCTCGCGGTCCTCGGCCAGGGTGGCCGGGCGGCCCACGACGGCCTGGACGTCGAGCCCGCGCAGGGGCCGCCCCTCGGCGTCGGTGAAGCTGGCGTGGAGCGCGTGGCCGGCGGTCGACACCGCCACGTCCCAGCCCAGCGCCAGCTGCGCCTGCCGGTCCTTGTCCCAGCTCTGGCTCGCGACGTAGGAGTTCTTGACCACCAGCCCCGGGAAGCCGCCGATCGCCTGGGTCATCATGTAGACGTTGACGCTGATGATCACGCCGAAGAAGGCGACGGCGATCAGCAGGACGTGCTTGCCGGTCAGGGGGCGCCCCCCGGCGGGGGCGCTTTCGCTGCGTTCGGTCACGGGCCGTGCTCCTTGGGTCCGAGGAAGAGGGTATGCTCCGCCGAGCGTTCGCGCGTCGCCTGGTCCTCGATCCAGATCTCGACTTCCGAGCGTTCCTGGAGGTTGGCGAAGGGCAGCGTGGTCAGGAAGACGCGCAGGTGGCGGGTCTCGTCGGCGGGCACCGTGAACTCGAGCCACTCTTCGCCCTGGATGTCCATCGACAGCGGCATCTCGGAGCGCTGGGACAGGGTGAAGGTGTGCGGCTCGTTGTTCATGTTGGCCACCTTGATCGTGTAGCCGTTGCGCACGTTCCCGTCCGACAGCATCACGAAGGTCGGGTTGCGGTCGCGGGCCACCGTCAGGTCGATGGAATCGCGCATGAAGAGCGAGACGACCATGGCGACGCCGATGCCGGACCATAGCACGAAATAGACCAGCGTGCGGATGCGGAAGATGCGGCGCCAGATCGGCGGGTGGGTTTCGCCGGCGGCCTCGAGGCGCTCGTCCTCGAGCGTGCAGTAGTCGATCAGCCCGCGCGGCTTGCCGATCTTCTTCATCACGTCGTCGCAGGCGTCGATGCACAGCGCGCAGGTGATGCATTCAAGCTGCTGGCCGTTGCGGATGTCGATGCCCATCGGGCAGACCGCGACGCAGGCGTTGCAGTCGATGCAGTCCCCGAGCGGGACCCCGTCCGCATCCGTCTGCCGCTTGCGGTGCTTGCCGCGCGGCTCGCCCCGGTGGGCGCGGTAGGACACGGTGATGGTGCTCTCGTCCATCATCGCGGCCTGGATGCGCGGCCAGGGGCAGGCATAGGTGCAGATCTGTTCGCGCGCGAAGCCGCCGAAGGCGAAGGTGGTGGCGGTCAGCACCAGCATCGAGGTGTAGGCGACCGGGTGGGCCTGGCCGGTGACCAGGTCCATGAACAGCGTGGGCGCGTCGGCGAAGTAGAACACCCAGGCGCCGCCCGTCGCCAGCGCGATCAGGAACCACGAGGTCCACTTGGTCATGCGCAGCCGGGCCTTGCGGGCCGACCAGGGCTGTTTCAGCAGCTTGATCCGGGCGTTGCGGTCGCCCTCGACCCAGCGTTCGACCAGGATGAAGAGGTCGGTCCACACCGTCTGCGGGCAGGCGTAGCCGCACCACACGCGCCCCAGCGCCGAGGTGAACAGGAACAGCCCGATCCCCGCCATGATCAGAAGGCCCGCGACATAGTAGAACTGCTGCGGCCAGATCTCGATCCAGAAGAAGAAGAAGCGGCGCGAGGCGAGGTCCACCAGCACGGCCTGGTCAGGCATGTGCGGGCCGCGGTCCCAGCGGATCCAGGGGGTGATGTAGTAGATCCCCAGCATCAGCCCCATCAGCCACCATTTCAGGCTGCGGAACGTGCCGGACACGCGGCGGGGAAAAACCGGAATCCGGGCGGCGTAGAGCGACGGCCCCGGGTCGGCGTCTTGTGCGGACATGACGGTATGAAACCTTCGAATGTGGATTTCGTCGGTCGTGTTATGCGAAGCCCCAGATGGCCATGCCTTGATCGAGGTCAATCCCGCCGGGGCCCTGCGCCGCAGGGGGCTGCGGCGTCTGCGCGCCCCGGCAGGCGCCGTCCAGGGGCCGCGCCGGGGCGGCGCCCGGCCGCGCGCGGGCGTTCACGCATTCAAAACCGTGCATGAACAGGAGGTTGGCCCGCGCCGCCGCCGGGGCCCGCCCGGGCGCCGCCCGTCGGCCCCGGCCCGCGCCGCCCCCGCCGGGCCGCGCGCCGCGGCGGCGGCGCGACGATCACGACGCCGCGAGACCTGCGCGCGCGGCCTCCGGTCCCGCCCGGAGGCAGCGGCCGAGTCGCCGCGCCGCCCCCCCTGGCGCACCCGTTGGCGCCGCCCCGGCCGCGAACCCTGCCGCGGCCCCGGTCACGAACCCTGCCGCGGCCCCGCGGCGGCTTCAGTCCGCGGGCGCGCCCCCGCGCGCGGCGCCGCCCGCCGCGGGCGACCGGCGCACCCGGGCCGAGATGCGGAAGGTCACGCCGCCGCCGGGGGTGTCGTCGACGGTCAGCGTGCCGCCATGCGCCTCGCACAGGGTGCGCGAGATGAACAAGCCCAGCCCCGAGCCGCCCGAAAGCGGCCGCGCGGCGCGCCCCGCCCCCCCGGCCGACGGCGCCCGCTCCGGGCCCTGCACGTGCCGCTCGAACGCCACCCGCTTGAGCGCGTCGGACATGCCCCGCCCGTCATCGGAGACGTCGATGGTCAGCAGCAGCGCCCCCGGCTCGGGCGGCGCGTCGTGCAGCGCCGCGCGCACCGCGATGCGCCCGGCGCCGGAATGGGTCAGCGCGTTGCCCAGGAGGTTGCTCAGCACCTGCCGCAGCCGGCCCGGCGCCCCGGCCACCGGCCCGCGGGCGCCGTCCAGCGACAGCTCCAGCGTCACCCCCGCCGCCTCGGCCGCGGGCGCGAAGATCGAGACCGCCTCCTCGACCAGCGCCGCGGGGTCGAACACGCTGCGGGCCGCCATCGTCTCGCCCGCCTCGATCCGCGCAAGATCGCCCACGCCCTCCAGCATCTCCGCCGCCTGGCGCGCCGCGGCGGCGGCCGAGGCGGCGAGGCGGCGCAGCATCGGGTCCGAATGCGCCTGCTCCAGCAGCTCGGCCGCGCCGAGAATGACGTTGAGCGGGGTGCGCAGCTCGTGCCGCAGGTCCGAGATGAAGGCGGATTTGAGCGCCGAGGCCGCCTGGATCCCGGTCTTGGCGCGCATCAGCCCGGTCAGGTCCTGCTGCACGCCGATCGCCGCGGGCGGCCCGTCGCCCCCCGGCAGCGCCATGACCCGGCAGCGCACCGTCGCCAGCTCTCCGTCCCGGCGCAGCAGGCGCAGCGGCAGGTCCCGCGGCGCGCCGGGGGCGGCGAACATCTCGTGCAGCGCGGTCAGCGTGGGGTCGAGATCGGCGGGATGGATCGCCCCGCGCCAGGCCTCGGGCGTGTCGGGCAGGCTGCGCGCGTCATGGCCGAGCAGGCGGCGCATTCCCGGGTCCATCCAGGCGGCGGCGACGCCCCTCGCGGCCCCGTCCGCGCCCCCGGCGCCGCCCCGCCCATGATCCGGGCGCCCCTGCTCCGCGCGCCCGGCGCCCGGAACCGCCCCGTCGGCGCCGGGGGCCGCGGTCACCACCCATGCGCCGTCGAAGGCGGCCGAGGCGAGGAAGCCGCGCAGCGCGGGATCCGCCATCCGGGCGGCGATGGGCGCGGGCGGCCAGCCGGACCCGAATACCGGCCCGGCCGCGTCGGCCGGGCCCGCCCCGCCCGGCGCGCCTTCGTCGTCATGCATGTCCTGCGCCCCCGCGAACGGGCCGTTGCGCCGGGGTCACGACCGGCATCGACCCGTGCGAATGCTCGCATCTTCGTGAAGCCTTGAAAACAGGTTCTGCAATTCAAACGCGAACGCGGGGGGGGGGGGGGGGGGGGGGGGGGGGGGGGGGGGGGGGGGGGGGGGGGGGGGGGGGGGGGGGGGGGGGGGG